>JASFBJ010000130.1 GCA_030149585.1 Desulfobacterales bacterium
ACCAGCATATTTTCAGGCTGATATTTACTCATTTTGAATAATCCTTTCCAATACTTTATATAATTCTGACCTCCAGGGCTGTATCCTGATACCCATCCTGGTTTTTATTTTTTCGCAGGAGAGAACGGAATTAGCCGGCCGTTTGGCCAATGTGGGATATTCTGAGGTTGTAACAGGAATTATATCAGGAGATTGATAAGGCAAAAAAGGTTCAGCCAGGGTAAAAATTTCCTTTGCAAAACCATACCAGGTTGTTTCTCCTTTTCCGCAATAATGATATGTACCCCACAAAGATTGGTCATTTGAATCAGGAATAAGTTCAACTATTTTCCAAATTACGGCAGCGATATTATGAGCTGGTGTTGGACATCCCAGTTGATCATTAACAATCTTTATTACATTATTAGTTTTTCCAATACGCAGCATTGTTTTAACAAAATTATTTCCATGCGTGCCAAAAACCCAGCTTACGCGAATAATAATATGAGATGAAATGGTCTCACGTATGATTTTCTCGCCCTCCCATTTGGATTTGCCATAGATCCCGATGGGTGAGACAGGATGCTCTTCCGTATAAGGTGTTGGATCAGACCCGTCAAAAACATAATCCGTTGAAATATGAATCAAAGGTATTTTTGAGTTTTCACAAACTCTTGCTATATTGGCCGGCCCTGCTCGATTTACAGCAAAAGCCATATCCGATTCTGATTCAGCCTGATCAACCCTGGTATATGCGGCTGCATTGATAAATATATCAGGACGATATTTATCCACAATATTTTGAATAGAGCGAATATCGGTAATATCCAGCATCTGATGAGAAAAACCGGCAATCTCTATTTTTCCGATCCTGGATTTACGGGTCAATTCCCACCCCACCTGACCCTCTGCTCCACTTATGATTGCTTTCATTTATTAGAAGGATATATGGGTAAAAGTTCGGAAGGAATATCAGACAGGTGCAAATTACTTAAATCTTTATCTGAAATAATCGGGTTTTGGACCGGCCATTTAATGCCGATATTTGCATCATTCCATAAAAGACCGTATTCATCTTTTGGATGATAATATTCAGAGCATTTATACATAAAATCAACTGAATCGGAAAGAGCGCAAAAACCATGGGCAAAGCCGGGTGGGATATACATCTGACGATGATTGGTCTCATTTAATACCATTCCAAACCATTGGCCGAATGCAGGGGAACCCAGGCGAATATCTACAGCAACATCAAATACTTCTCCATTGACCACGCTGACCAGTTTCCCCTGGGGATATTTGAGCTGATAATGGAGACCGCGCAAAACCCCTCTTTTTGAGCGAGAGAGGTTATCCTGCACAAAAGGGATTTCAATTCCTGTCTTATGATATCTGTCTGCATTATAGGTCTCTAAAAAAAAGCCTCTTTTATCCTCATAAAAATCAGGTTCAATAATTAAAACGCCAGGCAGTTTTGTTTCAACAACGCTCATTTAATACCCTGCAAACATAAATTATCATTAGCCACCTGCAATAAATATTCTCCATATCCATTTTTAGCAAAAGGCATGGCCAGTTGCTTAAGCTGCTGCTTGTCTATATACCCCATTCGCCATGCAATTTCTTCAACACAGGCGATTTTTAATCCTTGCCGGGATTCAACTGCCTGAATGAAATTAGATGCCTTGAGCAATGACTCATGGGTTCCTGTATCCAGCCAGGCAACTCCTCTTCCAAAAAGCTCAACTAAAAGCCGATCCTGGAGCAGATACACCTTGTTTACATCAGTTATCTCTAATTCTCCACGTGCTGAAGGTTTAATCCCTTTTGCAATTGAAATAACTGAATTATCATAAAAATATAAGCCGGTAACAGCATAATTGGAGCAGGGGTTTTTAGGCTTTTCTTCTATATCAATTGCCTTACCATTTGCGTCAAAAGATACAACGCCATAACGTTCAGGATTTTTAACAAAATATCCTGAAATTATAGCGCCTTTTGATATTGCAGCAGATTTTTGTAATATTTTGGAAAGGCCATGTCCGTAAAAAATATTATCACCAAGAATCAGACATACAGTGCTGTCACCGATAAAATCTTCACCTATGATAAATGCCTGTGCCAGCCCCTCAGGTCTTGGCTGAACAGCATATGAGATGGAAATTCCCCACTGGCTGCCATTATCCAGGAGTTGATAAAATTGTGCCCTGTCCTGTGGCGTTGTAATAATCAATATCTCTTTAATACCTGCCAGCATCAATGTTGACAAAGGATAATAGATCATGGGTTTATCATATATGGGCATCAACTGTTTACTGACTGACATGGTAAGCGGATACAGACGTGTACCTGAACCACCTGCTAAAATAATTCCCTTCATATAATGGCCTTGTTTTTTAGTTCCCATGCTGGAGCGTGGGAACCAGGCGAATATTTTTTTATTCCTCGCTGCTCTTAATCGCCTCTATCAACTTTTCTACCAGTTGGGCAGGAACCTCATCATAATGCGAAAATTCCATGGTATACATACCCCGGCCGCCGGTCATGGATCTTAAATCAGGAGCATAGGTTAAAAATTCAGCCATTGGCACGTTTGCATTAATCACCTGGTTTTTCCCGGCACTATCCACACCAAGCACCCGTCCCCTGCGAGAGTTGAGATCTCCCATAATATCTCCCATGAATTCATCAGGAGTTGTAACGGTAACCTTCATGATCGGCTCTAAAAGTATGGGGACGGCATCAAGAACTGCTTTTTTAAAGGCTACTGTTCCAGCAATTTTAAATGCCATTTCAGATGAATCAACTGCATGAAAAGTTCCATCGTCAAGAGTAACTCTAAAGTCTACACATGGAAATCCTGCTAAAACTCCTTTACTTGAAGCTTCAAGAATCCCTTTTTGCACTGCCGGGATATATGTTTTAGGAATCGCTCCTCCTACAATAGCATCAACAAATTCAAAGCCCTTGCCCCGGGGCAGAGGTTCCATTTGAATCCAGCAGTCACCATACTGTCCATGTCCGCCGGACTGTTTTTTATGTTTTCCCTGAACCCTGACCTTTTTTTTAATTGTTTCCCGGTAAGGTACTTTGGGTGTATTAAGTAAAACTTCCACGTTGAATTTTCGTTTTAGTTTTTCAATAATGCATTCAATATGAACCTGGCCCAGACCTGAAAGCAGGATTTCTTTGGTTTCAGCTTTTCGTTCGAGCTTAAGGGCTGTATCTTCTTCTAATAATTTAGTCAGGGAGATATATATTTTATCTTCATCTCCCTTTGCTTTGGAAACCAGAGCAAAAGAGATAAGGGTTGGCAAAGGTTCTGTGCATTTAAATTTTATTTTATCATTTAGATCGCAAAGAGTGTCTCCAGTGGTGGTCTCTTTTAATTTTGCCACAGCGACAATGGCGCCGGGCCCGGCCTCTGAACAGGGTTGCTGTTCCTTGCCTGCAACTGTCAGAAGCTGATTATAGCGCTCTTTGGTCTCTTTGGTTGAGTTATAAAAAGTGCCGTCGCCACCAAGCGTGCCTGAAACAATTTTAAAGATCGACAGTCGTCCCGCGTAGGGATCAGCTAGGGTTTTAAAAACAAAACCGGAAAAAGGAGCTTTTGGATCTGCAGCCCGTTCTACCTCTTTGTCGTTCATATCTAAACCAATTTTGGGTTTTTTATCAGAAGGGCAGGGGAGAAAATCTATTATAAAGTCCATCAGGAGATTAATGCCGATTCTTTGGGTGGTAGACCCGCAGAGAACCGGCACAAAAGCACGTTCAATTGTGCCTTTTCGTATAGTGGCTTTAATTTCCTCATCGCTTATGGTTTCGCCTTCAAGATATCTTTCAATTAATGCATCATCAATCTCAGCTACATTTTCTATTAAATTTTCTCTTTCCATCTCGACTTTATCCTGCATATCCTCAGGAATATCAATGGCTGTGGCTTTACCATCTGCGTCATAGGCATAGGCCTTTAAGCTTATCAGGTCAACAACTCCCTCAAAATTCGTCTCAGATCCAATTGGGAGCTGTAAAACAACATATTTGGGTTTATTAAGGCATTCGCTGATGTCGTTGAGAGTCCGGGAAAAATCAGCGCGTTCCCGGTCAAGCTTATTAATAAATATTATGCAGGATATATCAAATTGGCCGGCAAAGTCCCATGCCTGTTCTGTTTGAACCTTGACGCCATCAACTCCGTCTACGACAACAACAGCTCCTTCAACAGCCTGCATACACATTTTGGTGTCAGTAAAGAAATTCTGGTCTCCAGGAGTATCAACGATACTGATCGTATGTTTTTTCCAGGGAAACTGATAAAATCCACTACTGATACTGGTTTGGCGTTTCAGTTCTTCCGGTTCAAAATCCATGACGGTATTGCCGTCTTCAACCCGTCCCAGACGATTGCTGACTCCTGCTTCAAACAGCATGACTTCCGCAAGTGATGTTTTCCCAGCCCCACCATGAGCAATAAGTGCAATATTTCTTAATTGGTCTACCATTTCAGTCATTTAAGCTCCTCTCTATATTTTATTTAATAAACCCCAACAGATTTACTTAAACATTTCATATAATATGTTTATTCCTTGAAAATCAAGCTTAAAATCCATCATTGAAGGTGTCGGCATAAATGTGCTACTTCACTACCAAGATAAATGATAAACTCTTGATTGCCTTTTGGCCCCAGAACAGGGGAGGGGACTATTGCTTTGGATTGAAGACCAATTTTTGAAAAATAAAGGGATAAGTCATGAATCACGTTTTTATGAAGTTTTGAATCTTTGACCACCCCGTTTTTCCCGAGTTTTCCTTTACCCACTTCAAACTGGGGTTTTATTAAAGCCAGTATTTCCCCTTTATTTTTTAAAAATTTTAAAACTGCCGGCACTACGATTTTAAGCGAAATAAACGATACATCAATTGTAACAAGATCAATTAAAAGGGGAATTTTTTTTTCTTCCAGATAGCGAATGTTGGTACGCTCTATAACCGTCACTCTATTATCCTGGCGCAGTTTCCAGGCCAATTGACCATAGCCCACATCTATTGCAAAAACTTTATTTGCACCGTTTTGCAGCAAACAGTCGGTAAACCCGCCGGTTGAAGCACCAACGTCCATACATATCAGATTATTGATTTCCAACCCGAATTCTTTGATGGCGGCTTCAAGCTTTAATCCTCCCCGGCTGACATAGGGAATGTCTTTACCTTTAAGATCAATTTGAACATCAGCTCCAACCTGAGCCCCTGGTTTGTCAATGGGCTGGTGGTTTATTAAAACCTTGCCGGACATGATCAGGGCTTTGGCTCGCTGTCGACTTTGCGCAAAACCGCGTTCTTGTAATAATATATCGAGCCTTTTTTTTTTTATCTTTTTGGAGGTGGTTTGCATTGAAAGTTATTGGCTGAGCATTTTAATTGCCGTTTCAATAATGGCCTGGGCATCAATCCTGTATTTTGATTTTAATAACTGCTGGGGGCCATGTTCAACAAAGATATCAGGGATGCCGATCCTTTGCAGTTGATATCCTGTTACCTGATGATCATTTAAACACTCAAGCACTGCACTGCCAAAGCCGCCCTGCAAAACATGTTCTTCCACAGTAATTATTTTAGAGTGCTGTCCGGCCTGTTCAACTATCAGTTCCGAATCCATGGGTTTTACAAAGCGACAATTTATAATAGTGGCGTCAATTCCTTTTTTAATAAGTGATTGATGCGCTTTAAGCGCCTCTTGAACTGAAGCGCCGATAGCCAGAATCAAAAGATCGCCGCCCTTTTCTAAAATTTCACCCTTACCAATGGGGATTGGTTCACATGGGTCATCTATCATTACTCCAACAGCAGATCCACGTGGATATCTAAAAGCAATCGGTCCCTTATATTTTAGGGCAGTCACCAGCATCCTGCAAAGTTCATTTTCATCTTTTGGAGCCATTACCACCATATTAGGCAAAGAGCGTAAATATGCATAATCAAATAAACCATTATGGGTTGCCCCGTCTTCTCCAACAAGTCCGCCCCGATCCAGGGCAAAAACAACTGGAATGCTTTCAAAACAGACATCATGCAAAACCTGATCATAGGCCCGCTGTAAAAAAGTAGAATAGATTGCCACCACTGGTTTTAAACCTTCTAAAGCAAGGCCGGCTGCAAAGGTAACGCCGTGCTGTTCGGCAATCCCCACATCAAAAAACCTTTCAGGATAAGCTTTGGAAAAATTTGCCAGCCCGGTCCCTTCAGGCATGGCAGCCGTAACAGCAATAATCCGTTTATCAACACCTGCCAGTTTTACCATGGCCTGCCCAAAATAATCAGTATAACTTGGAATTGTGTTTTCAGGCTTAACTGATTTTCCTGTATCAACATTAAAAGAACCAATTCCATGATAGTACACGGGATTTTTTTCAGCCAGGGCATACCCCTTACCTTTTTTGGTAATTATATGCAAAAGGACTGGTTCATCAATGGTTTTAATATTTTCTAAAATATCAATCAGGTGATTTAGATTATGACCATCAATAGGACCAAAATAATCAAAATTAAAGGCCTCAAATAATATCCCGGGAGTTATAAAGGCCTTTAATGTATCTTCTGAACGTTTGGCAAATCTATAAATATTATCACCAATTTTTGGCAATGATTTAAGAAATTCACCAACTTCTTTTTTCCAGGATTGCAACCTGTTGGCAGATAATTTACGACTTAACAGAGAGGACAGTGCCCCAACGTTAGGAGCAATGGACATATCATTATCATTTAAAATAACAAGCAGGTTTTTATCTTTGGGTAAATCACCGGACTGGTTTAACCCCTCAAAAGCCAGGCCTGCTGTTAATGAACCGTCGCCTATGACGGATATAACTTTTGCTTTCTCCTTTTTTATTTTTTTTGCACTGGCAATACCAAGTCCTGCTGAAATAGATGTACTGCTATGACCAGTGGAAAATGCATCATAAGGGCTTTCAGTAATCTTGCAAAAACCTGAAATTCCTTTATATTTCCGAAGAGTTTTAAACTGGGCCCTGCGCCCGGTTAATAATTTGTGGGCATATGCCTGATGACCCACATCCCAAATCAATTTATCATCAGGCGTATTAAAAACATAATGGATCGCAATCGCCAGTTCTACAGCTCCAAGGCTGGATGCCAGATGACCGCCATTACAAGAGACAACCTCCACAATTTTTTCTCTGATCTCGCCTGCAAGCCGGGGTAATCGAGCTCGTGCAAATTTTTTTAAATCAGCAGGAGAGTTAATAGTATCTAATAAATTCAATATATTTATTGCTCCAAAATAATTTTTGTTAAAAACTATCGTTGTCGTTTAATTATATAATCAGCCACGCTTCTGAGCGGATCACAGCGTTCATCAAAAATAGTCAGGGCGTCCAGGGCATCTTTAATTAGATTTTTTGACATTTCTACAGATTTTTTAAGACCTAAAATTGCCGGATAGGTACTTTTATTTTGTTTTAAATCAGTACCCACTGCTTTTCCCATAATTAAAGGATCGCCTTTAACATTCAAAATATCATCTGTGATCTGAAAGGCCAGACCAGTTTTTCGGCTATAAATTTTTAAGGCATCAATCTGAGCCTTTCCGGCGTTTCCGATTAATGCCCCTGAATATACTGCCACTTCAATTAAGGCGCCTGTTTTCAAAGAGTGCATTTGTTCAAGTTGCGCCTGACTTAACAGGGTTCCTTCTCCGGCAATATCTTGCATCTGCCCTTCAATCATGCCTCTGGCACCGGCAGCTCGGGATATCAGACGAATAAGCTCAAGTGAATTAAAATTTGTATTTTTTAATCCATATGCGGCAATTATTTCAAAGGCCAGAGTCAAAAGAGCATCACCTGCTAAAATCGCAGTAGCCTCATCAAACCGGATATGACAGGTGGCTTTTCCCCTGCGTAATTTATCATCATCCATGGCCGGCAAATCATCATGAATTAAAGAGTAGGTATGAATCATCTCCAAAGCACAGGCCACTGGGAATACCGCTGCGCTATCACCACCCACTGCCTCGTTAGCGGCTATGCATAAAACCGGCCGTATTCGCTTGCCGCCGGCAGTAAGTGAATAGCGCATTGCCTTTGCAAGCTGACCAGGATTGGTTTTTAATTGCAGGATTTCATCTAATGTTTTATCAATTAATTTATTATTAGTCTGAATATAATTTTTCAGATCAAACATCTATTGGGTTCTCCCATTTTTTTCTCATTGATCAGATTCAACAATTTGATTCATCAGGTTGATTCATTTGGAATAAACGGTTCTTCTATAATATTGCCGGTTGAATCCTGAAGCAATACTGTTATTTTTTTTTCAATTTCATCAAGTTTTGCTGTACAAAATCTGGCCAGGCTTACCCCGTCTTCAAATTTTTTCAAGGATTTTTCTAAAGCAAGATCATCTGTTTCAAGATCTGTTACAATTTGCTCAAGCTGCTTAAAGGCTTTTTCAAAAGTTTGCTTTTGGGCCATTTTTTATTCCTTTTTTTTATTGTTTTTTTTCAAGGTTCTTGACTCAGACAGAGTTGAAATTAAAATTCCATTTACAAGGATTGTTTCAAGAATTTGTCCTGGTTTTACTGAGTCTGCATCCAAAAGCACCTTTTGTTCCGGTAAAGTTCGGGTTATACTATAGCCCCGTTTAAGGATCGCTTTGGGATTTAGCACATGCAGCGCTATGATCAAACGGTTTAATTTGGATCGTTTTATTTGCACTAAAAGATCTATATTTTTCTTTAAATTATCATATTCCTTTTTTAGTGAAGCTTTAGCAAATTTTTGTCTTGCAAGGGGACTGCAAAAAATCAGCCTGTCTTGCCAAAAAGTTGTATGTTTTCTTTTTAGTTTGATATCATTGGAAAAAGCTCTTAAGAGGCGCTCATAATAATCATCAATCCATAATCTTTGTTCCTGAATCTTTTTTTCAGGATCAATCAGTCTGGTTTTCATTTGATCAAGTATCAAACGGTTTTTATCTATTTTTCGCTTGAGACATAATACCAGACGATTTAAAAGATCCTGACATCTTTGAATTAATTTTTCTTTGGAAGGTACGGATATTTCAGCTGCTGCCGAAGGTGTCGGCGCTCTTAGGTCAGCCGCAAAATCGGCTATTGTGTAATCTGTTTCATGGCCTACCGCAGAAATTATTGGAATTTTTGAATTGAAAATTGCCCTAACCACATTTTCCTGATTAAATGCATTAAGATCTTCAAAAGAGCCGCCACCTCTGGCCAAAATTGCAAGATCGGCTGTTTGACATTGATTGGTCAATTCAATTGCCTCTGCAATTTCTTTGTCTGCGCCCGGACCTTGAACTTTTACTGGAATTATTTCAATTGCAATATTTGAAAAACGTCGGTCAATAATATTAAGAATATCTAAGATTACAGCTCCAGTGGGAGACGTGATTACGGCAATTATTTGTGGCAAAACTGGAAGGGTTTTTTTCAGCTCTTTGTCAAAAAGACCTTCGTCCGCCAGACGCGATTTGAGTTGTTCAAAGGCAAGCTGCAATGATCCAAGTCCTGCAGGCTCTATATATTCCATGATTAGCTGATAAGTACCGCGCGGTTCATATAGAGAAATTCTGCCGAATCCAATAATTTTTTGGCCGTTTTCAAGTGCAAAGGTTAAATTACGATTTTGACCTCGAAACATCACAGCTCTGATTTGAGCTCGGTTATCTTTCAACGAAAAATAATAATGACCTGATGCAGGAATTGATAAATTAGATATTTCGCCGTTAATCCAAATGAATGGAAAGTTTTGTTCAAGCAAAGCTTTAATTTTTGTCGTTAGTTTTGAAACAGTATATATTCGGCGCTGTGAAGGATCGTTATTATTCAAAATTCACCAT
>JASFBJ010000368.1 GCA_030149585.1 Desulfobacterales bacterium
CTAAGATCTTAAGGTGGCTGTTAAGCGAAGCGGATTTTGCAGCAGATTCAGCGCTGCCGTAATATCTGTACAAACCACGTCAGCTCCAATTACAGCTTGCGCAGATGCGCCTTCCTCTAAAATTACGGCAATTCCAAGAATAGACTCTTGCAGCATCAGCCGGTCATTACGGCCGTTTCCAATTGCAACGGTGTGTTCACAGCCTAATTTTCTGATGTACTGTAATTTGCCGGCATCCTGGTTTCCGGGCGGAAGAATTGAAAGCTCGCATGGAATATTTTCAATGGCCGATTTTACTTTGCCGAAAGTGTCAGCCGTTATAATATGAATCTGTAATGACTCAGATAACACCTGTAAGGCGGTTTCCACCTGATTCAGCATTTCACCATCACATGCCAGGGTGCCGTTATAATCAAGCACCAGATATTCTAATTTTAGAATTTTATAGCCTGGAATATCTATTTTGATCATTATATATAAAGTCCTGTTCTTTGAAGTTTATGCCAGTATAAAACCCCATTATCAGGTTGCCGATAGATTCAGCGCAATTATATGGCATTAAAATTGCTTATTAAAATTGCTTAGTTACGGTACAATAGAGGGCCTAAAATAATATCCCAAAATTTACTATTTTTAAATTATATATCGAGGTATATTTTTAGGCAACCATCAATTATAAATAGTATAATAAATTTTTGAGGTTAGATGCTCTTTTAAACCACTAAAAAAAAGAAAACAGCAAGATGTCAAATAATAATTTCCCAAAAACACTGGTTGATTTTATCAGAGATATCCCGCTTTTTGAAAGTTTGAATCAAGATGAGTTACAAGTTGTTGTTGGGTATCTGAAAATTATTGAATTAAAGAGCGGCGAAATACTTTTTCATGAATGGGACAAAGCTGATTTTGTATGTTTTATTGAACAGGGGCGTCTCAATATTATGAGAAAAAAAAATGCGGATAACTATATGGTTTTAAATACCTTAGGCCGCGGCCGATCAATAGGTGAACTTTCAATTATTGAAAATTTCCCAAGATCAACCACAGTTAAGGCTAAAGAGGATGCTCGCCTGATTTTATTATATAGAGAAAAATTTGAATTAATAATTAAAAACCATTGTGAAATTGGTATTATGATTTTAAAGGGGCTTGCTGGTTTATTAGGTCAAAATTTGCGAAAAACTTCCAGCAGACTGGCTGATAATATGCTGCCGCTGGATTAACATCTGTATGGCATATTATCCGGAATTTCGGATAGAATTTAATTATTATTTTTTAATAAATTTTTTTATTTTAGAATGGGCACTATTTAATAATCCGGGAAACCGGCTATTATGGAGATAAAAATCATGTCAATATTGGATATGATCGGTGACATACCAATGCTAAAACATTTTTCAGAAAAAGATAAAGAAGACTTTGCTAAATTGGACCATTCTGTTCAAGGGTTTAATAATGGGGATGTTATTATCAAGGAGGGAAACGCCTATACCTGTCTTTATTTGCTTATAAGGGGGTCAATCTCTATTATTAAAACAGGTTATTCAACACCACTGGCTACCTTAAAGGCCGGCTCTATTTTTGGTGAAGTCTCTTTTTTGACAAAAAAACCACGGAAAAATAACGTTATAGCCGTTGATAATGTTTTGATTTTAAAAATGGATCAATCTTTTTTTGATAAATTACCACATGAAATAAATGATAAAATAAAAAATTATCTAATAGAATTATTAGGGGAGAGGCTTGATGCAATGAATAAGGCTCTGGACAAAATTGCAAGATTTGCCGGAATTTCCGGTTTGCCTTAGCTGGTAAAAAAAAGCTGATTAAAAAACGCAGCTCAGGCTAATTTTTTGCTCATGTTGATATCACTGATACTACTCTTCCTGTTCATACTCTTCATCATCATCATCATCATCATCATCATCTTCCTCCTCCCAACTGTATTCCTCTTCTAATTGATCTTTTTCCTCTTCATCTAAAAGACCAAGCTCAACAAGCAGATCTCCCATGCCATCCTCTCTAAGAGGGTCAGCTTTTAATATTGTTGCAGGTTTTTTCTTTTGAATACTATAAAAGGTATAGGAAAATGTAAGATTTGATTTATTCAATAAATAAAATGATTTTTCATAATAAATAATATGGTGGCTTAAAAAAAAATAACAGATGGCTGCTATAATTGCAAAAAAAATATACTGTTTGATTCTTTGAAACATTTTTTATTCCAGTTTTATTCTAAGGGTCAATATACGGGCAGATCAAACAAACCTGACCTAAATCTGTGCGCCTGCTTGTGGAAGTTATTTCGTCCCTGTTTCTAAAAGATAATTTTTTAAAATATTCAAAAGCAATAATCAATATTATTAATATCACTTTTCTCATAAAAAATAAAGAATTTTAATTTAAGCACGAATTTTGCATGAAATTATAGAAAATACATATTGTCATTATATTTTTTTAAACTGCTGAAAACTACTTAAAAGCCATGAAACAATTTACAATTCAATATTGTTTTACAATGGAAGACCATTCTCAGGAGATTTTTAATTTAGACATAGACGCCAAGAGTATTACGCTCAAAACAAGGCATTCAAAAAAATTACCATCCTGGACATCTCTTGGATTTCATCAATGTCCCAATTGTCCGCTCAGCAAAGATACTCACTCTCATTGTCCGGTAGCAGTTAATATTCTGGAAATTATTATTCGCTTTGACAGGCTTATGTCTTTTGACAAGATGCGTGTAGAAGTGGTTACGAAGGAAAGAAGTATTGTGCAAGATACCAGCGCTCAGGAAGGTCTTAGTTCTCTAATGGGCTTATTAATTGCAACCAGTGAGTGTCCCCTAACTGACTTTTTCAAGCCCATGGCCCGTTTTCACCTGCCATTTGCCAATAAAGAGGAAACAATATGGCGGGCTACTTCAACTTATCTTTTAGCCGGATATTTTCATAATACAAGAGCGCGGAATAAAGATTTAAAATTAAAAGGTCTGGCAAAAATTTATGATGATATTGAGCTGCTAAATAATGCCGTAATTCAACGCCTGCGTTATGCCAGCCAAAAGGACTCAGCGGTTAACGCTCTTGTCCATCTGGATGTGTTCGCCAAATATTTAACCCCTCCTATTGAAGATTCCTTGCAGCATATCAGGCAGATTTTTACTCCCTTTGTGGGATTTTGAAT
>JASFBJ010000131.1 GCA_030149585.1 Desulfobacterales bacterium
ATGGCCTGAAGCTGTGATGCATAGTTGAGGAAGTTATTTTGTCCTCGTTCCTTAGCTTTTGGATAAAGATATCGTATGATTTGCTCTTTTATTCGCTATATAAATTCAGGAGCAAAGATATGGGTTCGCATAAAAATAATTTTATATTTTAAGCAAACTCTAAGTCAAAATAAATCTAACCAAATGAATACTATTCAATCAAATTTGTCAAACAGTTAATCTTCAATAAGTACATAACCCTTTGTTCCAAAGATAATAACTCACACAAAAAGAATCAGGACAATTATAATTTTTTAAGATTATACTGGTTCAAATAATTGCTTAGGAGAACAAAATCAGCCACGGAAAGAGTTTCAGCCCTTCTCACTGGATCGATTCCAGCAGCTTTTAAAATAGAAATGGCTGTTGAACCATCAATTTTAAGAAGATTTCCTGCCAGAGCATTTTTTAAGGTCTTGCGGCGTTTGCCAAAGGCCGCCCTGATTACCAGAAAAAGCAGATCTTCATTTTCAGCCGGCCAGGTTGGAGGTTCGTGAAAGCAGATCTCAAGTACAGTGGAATTTATTTTGGGCTTTGGATAAAAAAGATCGGCTTTGATTGAAGCCAGGGCGGTAACTCCGGCGCAATATCCCAGCATAACAGTTATTCTGCTATAATCCTTACTACCTGGCGCGGCTATGATTCTTTGGGCCAGTTCCTCCTGGAACATGAGAACAGCTTTTGATACGAAATTTCTACTTTTAATCAGTTTAATAAGCACCTGCGAAGAAATATTATACGGCAGATTACCCATGACCAGTAATTTTTTATTTTCAGCTGCAGCCAGCCTTTCAATATTAAATTTTAAGATATTATCTTTAATTAAAATTACATTATTAAGCTCGTTAGCTAACACTCTGGTTTTCAACAGTTGCAGTAAGCGGTTATCTTTTTCAACAGCATATATTGTGTTAACCTGTTTTGCCACAGGAATTGTCAGTGCCCCAAGCCCGGCACCGATTTCCAGCACTATATCATGGGTTTCTATCTTTGAACGCTCAACTATCATTTTGGAGGCTGAGGGATCCTGTAAAAAGTTTTGGCCCAGAGCCTTTTTAGGCCGAAGGTGCGAAACTCGCAAAAGATTGCGGGGCCCCATGATATTAAGATTTTGTTTGGAACACGACATTGGCAATTATTAATACCCTTTTCAGAAATCAAATTATTTTAAAATTAGCATGTTCATTGACTATTTTCAATATTTCATTAAGATATACCGTCAATTATAATTTTCCAGGATATAGCCTAAGGAACGGGGACGAATTAACTTCCCCAACTATGTATCACAGCTTCAGACCATCTTTGCCCGATCTAAAAGTACAAAAATCTTGAAATAGCTCGCTATTCCTGCAACTTTTGTGCTTTTATATCGAACAAACCTGACCTAAATCTGTGCGCCTGCTTATGGAAGTTATTTCGTCCTCGTTCCTAATTATCAGTCTTAAAATCTCTGACTTGACTTAACCTGATTAATTCAATAGGTTATATGCAAGATATTCCTTAAGGAAATAAATATGTCAAAAAGAAAAAATCGTCCACCCAGCTTTGATGCTATGGTTAAACTTTTTATGCGGCAATATAAAATCCCCAATAAAAATGACGTTGAAAAGATAATGATGCGTATAGAAAGGCTGGAAAAGATAATTGAGACTACAACCCAAATAAAAACTAATTCAAATAAGGGGCATTCTAAAACCAGCTCCGGGAAACCAGTAAAATCGCCTGGGGATATTGTAGTGGAATTAATTAAAAGTTTTAAAAATGGAGCAAATTTCAGTCAAATTCAGACAGGTACGGGTTTTGAAGAAAAAAAATTGCGCAATCTTATCTATCGGCTAAATAAAAATGGTCGAATTTTACGTGTCCGGCAGGGTATTTATATGGCAATATCCTGAAATCAGACCTAATAGTTAATCAAAAAATTATAGTTTTTGTGGAAAGGAATTTTTATGAATGCTCATGATCCGCGCAATCCTGCAATCAATTCAGGTGATCATATCTCAGGTTATCTGATAGAAAAAATAGTGGAATTAAAAGAAATTTCTTCAATTTTATATGATTTAAAACATTTGGCCACCGGAGCCAGGCACGTGCATATCAGCAGGGAGGATAAAGAAAACACCTTTAGCGTGGCCTTTAAGACTGTGCCTTTCAATTCCACAGGAGTAGCTCATATTTTAGAACATACAGTTCTTTGTGGTAGCACAAAGTTCCCGGTGCGAGATCCATTTTTCTCCATGCTCAAAAGAAGTTTAAGCACATTTATGAATGCTTTCACTGCTTCTGACTGGACCATGTATCCTTTTTCAACCCAGAATCGCAAAGATTATTATAACCTTATGGATGTTTATCTTGACTCAGCTTTTTTCCCAAATCTTGATGAATTAAGCTTCAAGCAAGAGGGCCATCGCCTGGAAAAAAAATCGATTTCTTCGCCTGGAAATGATTTTGAACTGGTTTATAAAGGCGTTGTGTATAATGAGATGAAAGGAGCCATGTCATCACCTGATCAGGTTATGGCAAGATCAATATTAAATGCGCTCTATCCGGATGTTACCTATGGCTTTAATTCCGGGGGTGATCCAGTTATAATACCAAAGCTGACCCATGCACAGTTAAAAGAGTTTCATCAGAGCCATTATCATCCCAGCAATGCTTTTTTTTATACCTATGGCAATCTTTGTCTTAAAGATCATCTGACATTTATCGAAAATAAAATATTATCCAAATTCGACAGTATTGATCCAGGAACCGAGGTTCCCAACCAGCCCCGCTGGAAAAAGCCCAGAACTGTATCTTACACTTATCCCCTGGCAAAAAAAGAAGACCCGCAAAAAAAATGTCAAATTTGTCTTGCCTGGCTCACAGCAGATATCAGAGACAGTTTTGAGGTTCTGGTTCTTGCAATACTTGAACAGGTTCTTTTGGGAAATGCGGCCTCGCCCTTGCGTAAAGCCTTGATGGACTCTGAGCTTGGCAGTTCGCTTAGCGATATGACCGGATTTGACGCAGATAATAAAGATACACTCTTTACAGTGGGGCTTAAAAATGTATCAAAGGAGTCAGGCCATAAAATCGAGCATATTATATTCAAAGTACTAAATGATCAGGTTAAAAATGGTATTGACCCAACATTAATTGAATCAGCTATTCACCAGATTGAATTTTATCGTAAAGAGATTACCAATACACCATATCCTTTTGGGCTTAAACTCTTGCTCAACATTGCCGGAAGCTGGTTTCACGGAGCAGCTCCTGATCGAATTTTAAATTTTGAAGAGGATCTGAAAAAATTAAAAAAGGCTCTGTCTCAGGGAGCTTTTTTGGAACAAAAAATCACCCGGTATTTATTGGATAATAAGCATCAAGTCCTTTTATATCTGGTTCCTGACCAGCTAATGGAAGAAAAAGAGACCCTGCGGCTTAAAAATGAATTACAGGATATAAAGCAGAAAATATCTTTGGAAGATCTTATTAAAATTGAAAAAGATACTGGATCTCTTGAAAAAAGCCAGGAGACCAAAGAAGATATCTCCTGCCTGCCCACCCTGCAAATTAATGATATTCTTCCTTCAGTCCGGATCATCAAACCCACTATTTTTTCTCCTGTTTTACTTTCCAGCGGATATAATCAGGCCACCTCTGATATATTTTATTTTACGTCTGTGGCTGGAATAAACGCTTTGACAAAAGAGCAGCTTCCTCTGCTGCCGTTTTTTTGCTATACATTTACCAAAATTGGAACAACTATTTCCCATTATACGGAAATTGCCCGGCGAATTGATGCCTGTACCGGAGGCCTTGGAATTTCAGCCAGTGCCCGAACCGCCTTTGACAAAAAAGGGAGCGCTCTTTCCTATGTTTCAATGAATGGAAAAAGTTTGGCCCATAATCAAACAAAAATGATGGATATAATCTCTGAAATAACGGGAGAGTATTCTTTTGCCAACCTGAAACGTCTAAAACAGCTTCTTTTGGAATATAAAGCCGGTCTGGAATCCATGGTTGTGCAAAATGGTCACCGTCTGGCAATTTCGCTGGCATCCCGTCATTTTTCAGCAACCAGTGCAATTAGTGAAACCTGGGCTGGAATTACCCAGTTGCAAATAATTAAAAAATTATCCGCTGATCCAAATGATAGAGCTCTTAATGCCCTGGCCGATAATTTGACTGCTGTTGGAAGAACTATTTTCAAATCAGAAAATATGGCAACTGCTCTGATAGGGTCTGGGGAAAAGGTGGAGCAGGGACAGGCCATAATATTAAAAGATGTGGTTTTAAGAGCCTTTAACCAGCATTCAAAAGACCCTCTTGTTTTTACAGCGCCATTAATAGATTTTTCTCGTGAGTGTTCACAGGAAGGATGGAGTACTTCCACGGCAGTTTCCTTTGTGGCCAGCTCTTTTCCCACCGTTCGGATGCAACATACAGATGCTCCGGCCTTGGCAGTAATAAGCAAAATGCTGCGTTCTTTATATCTTCACCGTGAAATCCGGGAAAAAGGCGGAGCCTATGGAGGCTTTGCCCTTTATAATCCTGAAAATGGTCTGTTTAATTTTGCTTCCTACCGGGATCCTCATATTATTACTACTTTGAATGTCTTTAGCAAGGCTTCAGGCTTTCTTCAAACAGCAGATTATTCTCAAGAAGATGTCAAAGAGGCGATATTACAGGTTTGTTCTGAAATCGATAAGCCTGATCCTCCAGGGCCGGCCGCGCGTATGGCTTTTCACCGCGATATCGTTTCTTTGAGTGATGAAATCCGGCAGAATTTTAAAAGCGGTTTGCTCTCTTTAACCAAACAAAAAGTAGCGCGCACTGCTGAAAAATATTTTCACGAAAATAACAAAGCCATAGGAATAGCTGTAATCTCAGGACGGGAAAAGCTGGAAGCCGCCAATCAAAAACTTGGCAAAACCAAACTTGAACTTCATAAGATATAAGAGGGAAAATGTGTATATTATGTAATAAATATGCACACAAATGCCAAGTTATTTTTGACTGAGCCCTTAATTCAGATGATATATTCCCCGCCAATTACCAAAGGGTCGTAAGGATCTGGAAAATAATAGGGAAGAACACCAATCGGCAGCCCGATCGTTAACGGCGCACCACGGTGGCTTTGTGACTGCAAAAGACCGTCCTTGATCAGCGCACTGACGATTCGACGCGCATTACGTTCGCTCATGTTCAGGATCTCAGCGGCAATACCTCTTGGTATGACACTCCGCATAAATACGGCTTTGAGTAATTTTGCCGTCTCAACCCGCAAAAGATTTTTATCCTGTTTGGCCCAAATTCGAGGGAACCTGCCTGCCGCCAAAGCGCCTTGAGATCATCCGGCATGTCAATTATATTCTCCACACCAAGTGAAGAATAAACGTCATTTTTTTGTTTGCCCGTCAGTTTGTGGTTAAACAGTAAAAATAAAGAACGCATAATGTTTTTACCCGAATTGAGATGTCCGACAATTCACCTTTATCAATAAATTTTTGCAGCCGTGTCAATACGTTCCGGTAATTTTCAAAGCTTTGCTCCCAACGGATATCTTTGTTTACACTTCTTTAAATTGACCTGATAAATATTTGGACATTATCTCGCATATTTGATATAGTTAACATAAAAGATAACAATGCGAGAGGATCATTTTAAATTTATTTCAGATTATAGTTAGACCAGTTCATAGAGCCGAAGAATCATAATTTTAGACACTTATGCAATTATATCATTACCTTGAGGCTTTACCAAAAATTGGTAAATCGATTTGGCTATTCCTTATTACTCATTGAAACCTTTGTCGACCCATCACGCTTTGTTGGTACGATTTACCAGGCAGCAAACTGGAAGTTTATTGGTAAAACCAAAGGATATCAACGAATTCGCAATGGTTACAGCAACAGCCGGCGGTACATCCCAAATAGTTCCTGGTCTGCCTGCTTTCCAAAACCGCGTACTTCAGCCTCGTGCCCGCTTATTACTCGCCGACGGTGATTATCATCAAACCTCTGTATTGACTTGCAACCGGCCGGTAAGATTCAAAGGCTATGGCATTTTCCTCAAGGATTTTGCCCCCAGGAAAAAAGGTGGGGGAATGTCCGGTCGGATCCGCATTGATATGAGTATTCGCAAAGACCCAGGCCTCCGTTTTTATATGGCAGGTATTCTCTTGTTTACAGCAGGACTGTCCATCTATCTGGTTGAGTGGATTTTTTATAAAAAGGTTAAAAAGGCAGACCAATGAACGACATTGGCAAAAATAATGTATCCATAAGAGATCAAAAGCCTTTGGAAGAATCCATGCGACTGGCGGCAATAATGGCAAGGGACGAACATATTCAATATATTATAGTGGACACAGAGGAGGCCGGTCTGGTATCCTTTGGCCTGGCGCACAAGCTGGCTGCTGCCCTGGAGGCACAGTATTTTAAAATTGATGATCTTAAAGCACAAGCACTGGTAAATATTGTAAAAGGAGAATATTCATGAAACCAAATCCCATCTATCCCTTTACCGCCATCGTGGGACAAGAGAAGATGAAGCCGGCCCTGCCTGACAGGGTACGCCGCCAACCATTGATGGAGATCGTCGATAATGTGCAAATATTACGGGGCAAAGGCATAAACAAAGGAAAATTCAATGATTCGCATTGATCAGTTAATAAAAAGATATGGGGCATTAATGGCCATTAATGGAATTGATCTGCATGTGCCGGCCGGTGAACTTTTCGCTTATTTGGGGCCAAACGGCGCCGGCAAGACCACGACGATTCGTATCCTCACCGGTTTGACCAAACTGAGTAGCGGACGGGCAGCCCTAAACGGTCATGATATTGAAAAAGAGACTTTGGCTGCAAAACGTCAATGTGGATTGGTTCCCCAGAATATCAATCTGGACAGTGAACTCACGGTTTCTGAAAATCTTGATATTCACGGCCGATTATTCTGCATGAAACCGGTCGCGCGAAAAGCCAAAATCAATGAACTTTTGACCTATGTGGATCTTCATGAGCGAAGCAAAAGTCTGGTCAAACAATTATCAGGAGGCATGAAGCGGCGAGTGATGGTGGCGCGCGCCCTGATGCACAGCCCCCGAATTTTATTTTTGGATGAGCCGACTGTGGGGCTGGACCCCAATATCAGGCGGCGTATCTGGTCTTTGATCAAAAAGATTCAGCAGGATGGCACTACTATTTTTCTCACCACCCACTATATTGAAGAGGCTGAATTTCTGGCCGATCGGGTGGCATTCCTGGATAAGGGACGGATTGTGGCAATGGATTCGCCCATTAAGCTGATAGCTGGTTTAGGTAACTGGGCCATTGACTGGTTGACCGATGATGGTATGCAAACAGCGTATTTCCCAAGCCGGACGGCTGCCCGTGAATCAGCCACAGCTAAAGAGAACGGATTTACATTACGACGGGTCAATCTGGAAGATGCCTTTTTATCGCTGACTGGAAAGAAGGTGCAATGATGCATGGTATTATAGCAGTATATCTGCGTGAAATGTTAATTTTAAAACGCCGGCTAAAGCGGCAATTATCAGGCATGGCGATTTCGCCTCTGCTCTACCTGATTGCTTTTGGCTATGCCATGGGTGATGCCGTGCAATTTAACGGTCATACCTATCTGGAATTTCTCATTCCAGGATTGGTGGCCATGGGCAGCATGACCCAGAGTTTCAGTATTGCAAGTGACATTAATGTGGCTCGTTTTTATTGGTGTATTTTCGAAGAATTCCAGGCCGCGCCCATCAGCAATTTCGCCTATGTTACCGGCGAGGTGCTATCCGGCATGACCCGCGCCCTGTTGGCCATTATTGTTATTTTGGCGCTGGGTCTGCCTTTTGGCGTAGTGCTGTATTACGGCCCTCTGTTCTGGCTGGCGGCAATTCTTAACAGCTTTGTGTTTGCTTCCCTTGCAGTAGCATTGGCCATGCTGGTCAAATCACATGCTGATCAATCGCTTTTAACCAACTTTGTAATTACGCCCATGGCCTTTTTAGGAGGCACATTCTTTCCGGTAGACCGATTGCCGATGTGGGCCCAAAAGATCCTGTTTCTTTTGCCGCTTACCCATGCATCAAAAGCCATTCGAGCCGTTGCATTAAGCGAAATACCGGACTGGCGCGCTTATCTGGTGTTGCCTGTAACCGGCGTTCTTATTTTTATCTTTGCCCTGCGTTCTGTAAAACACGCGCGGGATTGATTTAACTGAGAAAGATAAAGAAGAAGCAAACAGAAAAATCTATTAACACAAAATGTGGTTGGATTTTTTTTAATTCAGCTTGCGGCAGAAGCAAAAGGATTGATCAAATATTTTTTAAATTCAAGTTTACGAATAACTTTTTTAATTTTATTTGAAGAATATATTTTTTGTTTACGTTTAATGGCATTACTCATTTTCCGTATTTTTTCTACATCTACTCCAGAAAATTTTTGGACAATTTTAGTTTCATCTCCAAAAATTAATTCCATATAATTCGGATTGTTTAAGTTCTCTACAATCGGGAATTGTTCGGGTATATTTTCTATATTCCGCCGTACCGAGTGATTGCCATGAATTCTTCTACACCAATAGTTGAATCGCCTGAAATGATTTTTCAATATATTGTTTGTTCAAAGAATAAAAATAATTCTTTTTTTTAAATTGGATGATTGTAATACTGTTTTTAACGCAAAAAAGCGGCTGCCAACACATTAACAAACAGCCCTGTATGCTATTTTACGTTGCTGATTTTTATTTTTGTAGGAAAATGTAAAAAATACAGTTAAATATTGACAAATTAGCCATGATAGGCAAAATGAAAATTATGTTTTCAGAATTAACATTTGCTTTAATTACATTTATTCTTCTATAATCTCACGATGTTAAACTTTTTGCGGGAAAAGTACTATGCAAAAAAAAAAGCCGCATATCAGAAATAGGCGGCATTTTAGCCGCATTTCACATTTCAATATGAAACAAAGGTGAATACGAAATTACTGTAGATATTGAAACGGGAGTAGTCACTGGTAAATTCCCAAGACGTGCACTAAATGCTGTTTTAGACTGGTATGTGTTGCATCAAGATGAACTCATGGCTAACTGGGAAGCTGCAATAAACAGAAAACCATTAACGAAAATCGATCCTCTGGAGTAACGAATATGTTTATGCATGTTACGCAAGCAAAATACATTAATGATTATAAGGTGTGGCTGGCCTTCAATGATGGGACAGAAGGTGAAATAGATTTATCCCCTGAATTATATGGAGAAATCTTTGAGCCATTGAAAGATAAATCATTTTTTAAGTCATTTAAATTGGAAGGTCACACATTATCTTGGAAAAATGGTGCTGATTTTGCACCAGAATTTCTGAGAGAAAACATCGCCCAACAAAAGGATTGAGCTGACCACAAAAGCCGAGCCGATTTTGAGTAAATTCAAATTATTAGGCGGCTTTTGTGTCAGCTCATCCTAAACGTTAGCCTCTCTTGAGAAAATTGAATAATGAAATGAATACAAACATAATAAAAATTACAGACGGTTGGGATCTCGAATGCGTTTTAGATTGGCATGTAAAAAGCAGCGAATATTTAGGCGATAATGAGTTTGGGAAACCAATGTTCGATACAAAAAGAACAGAAGTCGGTGAGGCACTTTATCAACTTAAATATAGACAAGATCAAATAAAAATTGAGCTATTATGGAGAACTACATGTTAATCGAGAAACCATTACCATTTGTAACTACATT
>JASFBJ010000369.1 GCA_030149585.1 Desulfobacterales bacterium
TTCAGTCCTATAAAGTAGCCTATCTTTCATTTTTTGTTGTGCCCGACAGGGCATGCTGGTTATATACTTCCGACACAACGGCTTCCGGTGTAAGTCTATACCTTAATTTTTTTAATTGTGGAATCTCTTTGTCTTCTTTCCTGGATAATAAAAATATTTCTTTTATCCAGCTAATAAAATCCGGCTCTCCTAAAATAAAACCACCAATTAAATTTTTATACGAATTTTCAACAGCCTTTACAGGCATTAAATCAGACAGGATTTAATGCCAATATTGATTATTTAAGATGTACCCCCCTTTGAAAGCGATTCGATTCTTAACTCTTCTGCTTTTTTTGAGTTCAAGATACCGATTTTTATTAGTTCAATTAAAGACCTAAGGAACGAGGACGAATTAACTTCCCCAACTATCCATCACAGCTTCAGGGCATCTTTGCCCGACCTAAGTCTGTGCGCCTACTTGGGGAAGTTATTTCGTCCCCGTTCCTAAAAAGCAATCTGTTTCCATATTGCATATAGTATTTACAGCCTTGTTTCCAGTGCAAACCCTTAAAACTCAATATCACTCTCTAAAAAACTGAAATATCCCGTACTGTTAAAAATGATATGGTCCAGTACGGTTATACCCATAATTTTGCCGGCCTGCTGTAACCGTTGTGTGGTTTCAATGTCCTGTTCAGATGGTCTCAGTGTGCCGGCCGGATGATTATGTGCCAGAATTACTGCTGAAGCGCGATCAACAATCGGGTCGGCAAACACCTCGCGCGGGTGTACATGGCTTCTATCAACCAGGCCGATAGAAACAACCCGGATATTTATAACTTCATTTGCTCCGTTTACTGACGCACAGAGAAAATGTTCCTGCTTTCGGTCTATGTAATGCCTGATATGCGGAACCAGATCTGCGGGGGTTTCGATGCGGATTCCTTCCGGACGGATACGGCGGCGGAAAAATTCAGTAGCAGCGAGAATAATGGCAGCCTTGGCACTGCCGATACCGTCAAATTCGGAAAGGTCATCAATTGATAATTTCTCCCCCTTTTCATCAATAACCGGGATCATTTTTTTCGCCAGGCTGATAACATCATGTTTACGGGAACCTTTCCCAAGAAGAACGGCAAGCAACTCATGGTCTGCAAGGGCACGCGCCCCTTTTTCAATAAGTTTTTCCCGCGGCCGTTCATGTTCCGGCAGGTTTTTAATGGTTTTCATTATTTTTTATGCTGCTCCGGCAGCTTGCAAGCCGTATTCTATAACCGTTAATGCCATGGTGTCAAAGATTGCCCCTGGGTCAATATATTTGGAATCATAAAGTTCGTCATAATGATTCTGTTTTTTATACGCATCCTGTATCAAAGAATACAAATGGCCGACATAGTTTTTTTTAAGATAAAAGGTATCTTCCTTGTGAACGGCGATTGTGGACTGAATATTCTTGTCATGCATTTTTTCTTCTGTCACTTCCCTGATATAAAGAGCCTCTTCGTCTGTAATTTGAAATTCTTTACTGATCCTTTCAATCATATCCTGTATTGAAATCTTTTTAGAAAAAGACCCGCCACCGCCTTTGCGCCCTTTTTTCAGTTTTATTTTGCCTGGGATGGATACTTCCCCTTTATACTTAACACAGGCTTTAACAACACTTGTTTGCCGCACCTGCTTCATGAGTTCTGAAATCGAGCCCTGTTTAATCAACTGCGGGCCGATATATTCGGAAAAGGCGGCAAAGATGCCGATATGTTTGGGGTAGGTAAAAAAACAGGTCAGAAAATTATAACTTTTAACAAATCGCGCCAGCATGTAAACAAACTTTTTTCGGTCATCAATTGCGTCAATTTTATCCTGAAATCTCTTTCTTAAGGCATTCACCGTAAACTGCAATTGCGCATCATTATTTTCTGCAATAAAGTCCACAATTTTTTCAGCATTACCAGGGCTGAAAATTCCGTTTTTTATAATTTCTTCATAATAGTTGATGCATTGCTGTTTGTCAGGTTCAGAACTTTCAAATGGAGTACCTTTGCGGTATTTGTTAAAAGCTTTCAGAATTGCATGGGCATTGTTGGTGAAATCAACTACTACTACGGTTTTTTTGTCGTCATGGCATCGATTCAGCCTGGAGACAGCTTGCACGGCATTGCGATCTACCACTGCCTTATCAAGAAACATTCCGGCAAGCAGGGGCTGATCAAAACCGGTCTGGAATTTACTTGCCACCACCATCAGGCGAAAATCTTCCCCTTCAAAACGGTCTTCAATGAGTTCACCCGGCCGCAAATCATTCACCTGAAATTCAGTAATAAGCTGGTTGGTTTCAGGATGGATAAAATCAGAAAATGCGTACAAAACATTATAGTCCGTGCCTTCACGTTCTTTCAGCTTGTTTTTGATAATCTTGAAATACCGCAAGCCGGCAATCCGGGAACTTGTAACTATCATTGCCTTGGCCCTGCCGCCAATCAATGGTTTAATCTTTTCCTCAAATATACGGAGCATGACTTCGGCTTTATACTGGATAAGACCCTCGTCTTGAAAAGCGACATTTTTTAATGCCTTGCTCACCACTCCTGCAGGATAAAGTTTTTCTTCATCAGCAAAAGGAATTATTGCACAATGGAGGTTATAAAGGGTTTTATAGGAAATAATGCTGGTGGCTACATCTACAATATATCCTTCCCTGATTGCTTCTGCCTCGGAGTATGTGTCAAAAGGGTCGCCAAATAGTTGCAGAGTGGCAGGCGATGGCGTAGCCGTAAAGGCAACAAAAAGCTGATTGGAATCATGGGCACGGATAATTTTGGCAATTTTTTCATCCGGGTCTGCTTCTGCGTCATACACATCGTTATCCGGCTCATCAGGGTTGCGGAAAGGCAGCCTGATAGCAGCTCCCATTTTACCTTCCTGGGAGCGATGTGCCTCATCAATTAAAAATGCTACCCTCAGCTTTTTTAAATCCGGATCATCTTCGATTTCATCCAAAATCCATTTAAATTTATGCTGGGTGCTGATTACTATTGATCGACCGGTTTTTAAGAAATCTTTTAGATTACGGGCTCTTTTAGCATAGCCGACCACGCCTTGCAGGTGGGTAAAATTATCAAATTCATCCTGGATATTTTTATCCAGCGACTTCCGGTCTGTAAGCACAAA
>JASFBJ010000132.1 GCA_030149585.1 Desulfobacterales bacterium
AAGATGGCCTGAAGCTGTGATGCATAGTTGAGGAAGTTATTTTGTCCTCGTTCCTCAGGAACTCAATGGTTAAAAAATGCTTTGACGCTATCGCAAATCTCATCAGCCGAGGCTGGTTTGGCTATGTAGTCATCCGCCTCCGTATTCATCCCATCCGCGTGCGAATACCGTGTGGACGTCACGTGGGAAGCCACAGCCGTCAGCAGAAGCACAGGTATACCGGCAGTTTTTTCATCTGATTTCAATTCCCTGCACACTTCGTATCCGTCTTTTTCCGGCATCATTACATCAAGCACAACAGCATCAGGAGGATTGGAACGAATCTTTTCAAGCCCTTCAACACCGTTGTAGGCCAGTTCAACTTCGTAACCTTCCTTTTCAAGCTGTCCCTGAACAATAGAACAGAAATCAGGTTCATCATCAACAACCAGAATTCTTTTTTTTTCACTCATGATAATCTCCTTTATCTCGACGATTGATTAGTTATAGTTTTCAAAATGAAAACATGACAACCATCAGCGCCATTAACTCAAAATTTAATCCACTACAGGCCGAGGATATAACCCTGACCTTTCCACAATCTCAGGGACTTTTTCCTCCCACTCAATTGCCATGACATGAAAACCTTTCACACCTTTAACCTCTTTTAATCTCAAAATGGCTTCAACGCAAATATTGATGCCCTCTGCGGCCTGTTTTTCTTTGGGAGTATCTGCCAGACGTTTAACCACCTCATCCGGGACATCCATCCCAGGTACCCGCTTTTTCATATAGCGGGCCATACCCACAGATTTCATTGGAGTTATTCCAGCGAGAATGCTGACCTTTTCATGAAGTCCGCGATCTCTAACCTGGCCCATCCACTTTTCAAATTTATCAAGATTATAAATACACTGGGTCTGGATAAATTCAGCTCCGGCAGCAATTTTTTTTGCCAGCCTGGCGACTCTTATCTCAAAGGGATCTGCAAAGGGATTGGCGGCAGCTCCTGCAAACATCCGCGGGGGCCTGGCAATATCATCTCCCCCCAAAAATTTTCCTTTATCACGCATATGATGCACTGTTTGCAAAAGTTGCATGGAGTCCAGATCATGAACGTTTTGCCCAAGGGGGCAATCTCCGAAACTCTGGTGGTCTCCTGAAAGACAGAGAATATTATTGATATCAAAGGAAGCCGCCCCCAGAATATCGCTTTGCAGGGCAATCCGGTTACGATCACGAGTCACCATCTGGAGAATCGGTTCCAGCCCCAAAAGCTTAAGCCGGATACATGCGGCCAGGCTGCACATGCGGGTCATCGACGTCTGGTTATCTGTGATATTGACGGCATCCACATGATCCCTGATCAGCCCGGCTTTCTTGATAATTACCTCTGGATCACTGCCCCTTGGGGGACCACACTCGGAGGTGACTGCAAGATGACCTGCGGCCAGAATCTTTTCCAGTTTACTCGGTGTTTTAGTTTTCATAGCAAAAGATCCTCCCTCATAATTTTTCGGGGCCCCCCTGCCCTGTCCGTTGACCAGTCTTTTAAGGGGCTGAGCTCTTCATAGGTGTCAAGCTTGTCCAGGGCCTTGAGACGGTCGATAATCAGCTGCCAGGCACAATCCATATCTTTGTTGATTTCGCATTTACCTTTGGAAGAGCCGCCGCAAGGGCCATTGAGTATCCGCTTGGCGCAGCGCGAGACCGGACAGATACCGCCGGTGCTTGCCAGGATGCATTGCCCGCAGGCCTGGCAACGCTCCGTCCACAGACCCCTTTTTTCTGTGGCTCCTAAAAAACAGGTGTCAACGCCTGGCAAAATCGGGGTAGCCCTGTATTTTTCGGCTGCAAACTGTACGCCGACCCCGCATGCCAGGGATACGATGGCATCGTAATTATCCACCTGGTCAACGAGTTCATCCAGGTACTCGTGATCACACTGCCGTTCCAGGGTATTTTCATCTATTTTTACCTCTTTACCCTTATTGAGAAAATACATTCTCAGGGCCGAGGCCAGGATACCAACCTCTTTTTTCCCGCCTGCCTCGCAGACTGTGACACACTCATTACACCCCAGGATAAGTATCCTGGAATAATCCTTTATTGATTCTATGATCTCCTCAATGGGTTTCTTATCTGCTATAATCATAAAGCCTCCTTTGTCGTTGGGCTGTTCACGCGGCCTTTTTCTTGGCAAGCTTCATCGGATTGGGCCCCAGGTCACGGATTTTTTTATCCATTTCAACGGCTATCTCGGCAAAACGCGGGCCTTCGCTGGAAGAGAGGTTGTACATCCAAACACGATCACCTCCGATCCCTACGGTTTCAAGAATTTTTCGGGCCTGCTCCACCCGTTTTCGAGCCCTGAAATTACCGCTGTTAAAGTGACAGTCACCCTCCATGCATCCCACGACATAGACACCGTCGGCGCCCTTTTCAAAGGAACGCAGAATGTGGAGGATATCCACCTTCCCTGTACATGGAATTCTTATGATTTTAATATTCGACGGGTACGAAAGTCGCATGGAACCTGCCAGGTCCGCTGCGGTATACCCTCAGAAATTACAGCAAAACGAAATTATGATCGGTTCAAACTCCCTGGTCATTGAGAACCTCCGTCTTTCACATATGTGAAAAAAATTATCATCCCTTCGACTATAATACACCCTCCAGCAGGGATTCCACCTTGCATAAAAGCTGCTCATCCTCGTACCACGCAAGTTCAATGGCCTTGGCAGGACATTCAGCAGTACAGACACCACAACCCTGACACAGGGCCACATCTATTTCACTGACACCCTCAGCATTAATTTTCGGAACACCATATGGACAGGAACGGACGCAGATAAGACAGGCCGTGCAATTATCCGGGTCAACCTGTGCTATCACACCTGAAAGTTTCAGCTGGGTTTGTGAGAGAAAAGTGGTGGCCCTGGCAGCCGCTGCATAGGCTTGGGAAATGGACTCGGACAGAAGTTTGGGGCTGTGCGCGGTTCCACATACAAAAATC
This sequence comes from Desulfobacterales bacterium, assembly GCA_030149585.1. Lineage (GTDB taxonomy): Bacteria > Desulfobacterota > Desulfobacteria > Desulfobacterales > JASFBJ01 > JASFBJ01. Next base: position 2,996 of record JASFBJ010000132.1, read on the forward strand.
CCTTCTGTGGTCATATCAACTGGTTTAAGCTTGGCATGAGCCTCCATAAAATAGCCCTCTTCAGTGCGGGCGAGCTTGATAATGGAGGCCAGCTCCTCTGTATCTTCCGGCACCATTCCTGCACTGAGCACGACCAGATCAGGACAGGCTTTTAGATAACGACCCAGCACATGATCCTTGAAGGTCACCGACACCCCGTCATCCAACTTTTCTACAAGTGGCAAGTCATCTGTTTCATAACGGAAAAACATGACTCCCAGGCTCCGCGCCCTGGTATAATAATCTTCAAATAATCCATAGGTCCGGATATCACGATAAAGAACATAAACCTCCGCGTCAGGATTATCTTTCTTTATGTGGAGTGCGTTTTTAATGGCTGTTTGGCAGCATATCCGTGAGCAGTTGGGATTTTTCTCATTCCGGGAACCAATGCATTGAATCATCACGACCTGGCTTAGGTCAGCTGCACCCTTTTCTTTTATTCTTTGGGCCAATTCAACCTGGGTCATAATTTTTTCGTTTTGTCCGTACAGGTATTCCTTTGGCTGGTATTCAGTGGCACCGGTCGCAAGGATAACAACTCCATGATCGATTTTCCGCTCGTACATACCAGGACCCACCAAAACTTCAGTTGTAAAATTACCCTTAAATCCGGAAAAGCCGACAATAAGGGAATTAAGCAATACCTGAATCTTTTCGTGATCACCCACCTGTTTGGTAAGACCGGCTATATATTCTCCCACGTTTTCGCCGTCAATGGTTTCCGTAAGCTGGTTGGCCATGCCGCCTAAAATCGTCTCCTTTTCGATTAAAACTACTTCAAAGCCTTGGTCGGCAAGCCCCAATGAGGCATTCATACCAGCCACCCCGCCCCCGATTATAAGAGCCCTTGGATTAACTGGAATGGTCTTTTCATTGAGTGGAGACAAAGTCGTGGCCCTTGCCACAGCCATTTTTACAAGATTCTTGGCTTTTTCCGTGGCTTTTTCAGGATCGCCGGAGTGTACCCAGGAGTTCTGGTTGCGGATATTGGCCATCTCGAAAAGGTATTTGTTCAGGCCACAAGCCTCAAGGGTATCCATGAAAATCCCCTCGTGCGTTTTGGGAGTGCAGGCTGCAACGACTATCCGGTTGAGACTATGCTCTTTAATGATCTCTTTTATCTGCTCCTGCGAGTCCTGAGAACATGTGAAAAGATTTTCAGCTGCAAAAACCACATTGCCAAGTGATTTGGCGTATTCCACAGTGGCCGGTACATCAACGACTCCGGCAATATTTATGCCGCAATCACAGACAAATACTCCAACCCTTGGTTCCTGGTCGGCCACATCCATCTCTTCTGGAATTTCAACGCTTCTAGTCTGGGTGCCGCGAGCATAGCTGAGATGTCCCCCAGCGAGGCAGGCCGCTGCACTGGCCTCAATTACCGAGCTGGGAATGTCCTTTGGCCCTTGCAATACACCGCAGACATAGACCCCGGGGCGAGACGTTTGAACAGGTAAAAAGGGTTTTGTAACTGCAAAATTATATTGATCAAGTTCCACCTCCAGCCTTCCTGCAAGCTCGGCCACGGATTCGGTGATCTGGAGGCCCACGGACAGCACCACCATATCGAAGATTTCCTCTTGCAGGCAGCCTTCTCCGTCATCGGCATAGCGAATTCGCAAACCACCGCCTGTGTCCACTTCGTCAATGGTATGCACCCGCGCTTTAATGAACCTGACCCCTTCCTTTTCCCTGGCCCTATTATAATACTTTTCATACTCTTTGCCAAAGGTGCGGATATCCATATTGAAGATCACACAGTCCATGTCCCCGCCGGCGTGTTCTTTGGCAATCATAGCGTCCTTTATGGCATACATACAGCAGACCGAGGAGCAGTACCCGTTATTGCAGTGGTTGGTATCTCTTGAGCCCACACACTGGAGCCATGCGATCTTTTTAGGCTCTTTTTCATCCGATGGTCGTATAAGATGCCCCATGGTGGGGCCGGAAGCACTTAACAGACGTTCAAATTCAAGGCTGGTAAGCACATTTGGATTGGTTTGATAGTGGTAGAAAGGATCCATTCCAGAAGGGTCGAAAGGACGGCTTCCAGGAGCGAGTACAACGGATCCGACCTCTATTTTTTTTTCTACTTCAATCTGATCGTGATCTACAGCCTTTGCCAGGCAAACATCTACACACTGGTAACATTCGGAGCAAATACCGCATTCAAGACATCTTCCAGCCTCCTTGGCGGCAATGCTTTCATCAAAGCCAAGCTGAACTTCATCGAAATTATTCATCCTGGTATCAGGTGGCAAAGAGAGCATTTTCTGCTGTAGAATATGTTTCACATTTTCTACAGGAACATCCTTTACTTCCTGCCACTCTTTCTTCCGTCCATTAGTGATATCTTCGCCCTGTATAAAACGGTCTATGGAGATGGCTGCTTCCTTACCAGCCCCAACAGCCTCCACCACCGTGGCAGGACCTGTGACTGCGTCACCTCCAGCAAAAATATCAGGGTCATTTGTTTGCAGGGTGAGAGAATTCACGTTCATAGTTCCCCAGTTACTCAGGGTGCACTCGCACTCATCCGTGAGACACCCCCAATCAGATTCCTGGCCGATTGCGGGTATAACTGTGTCCACTTCAATCACAAACTCTGAGCCTTTCACGGGAACCGGACGGCGTCGACCGCTCCCATCCGGCTCTCCGAGCTCCATGCAGATACACTCGACGGCCTTTACCCGGCCACCTTCACCAATGATTCGAACAGGGGCAGTCAAAGTCATAATTTCAATGCCCTCTTCATTGCACTCTTCTATTTCGATTTCGTTGGCCGGCATCTCTTCATAACTGCGCCGGTAAAGCACAAATGGTTTGGAAGACCCCATGCGCAGGGCGGTTCGCACAGAATCCATGGCGACATTACCACCGCCGATTACAGCTACCCTGTGGCCCAGTAAAATATCATTGCCCAGATTAAACTCTCTCAGAAAATCGACTCCAGGCAATACTCCTTCAAGATTTTCCCCCTCAACCCCTAGATTCTTGCATTTATGAGCGCCGATCCCCATAAAAAATGCGCTGTAGCCATCTTTTCTGAGCTGTTCAATGGTGATGTCTTTGCCGATCTCCACACCTGTAGTAAATTCAACCCCTAAATCCTTTATAACCTGTATTTCAGTCTCAATGATATTTCTGGGCAAACGATAGGATGGAATACCGACCATAAGCATCCCGCCCAGTACGGGCAGTTTTTCAAAAATCATCACCTTATAGCCGTTTACAGCAAGAAAATAGGCACAGCTAAGACCGGCAGGTCCAGCACCAATGATGGCGACTTTTTTATTTTTAGGCAAAGCGATTTCAGGAATATAGGTTTTTTCATCAGCCATTTCCCAGTCAGCAAGAAACCGGTGCAAATACTGGATTGCCAAGGGTTGATCCACACCATTGCGGGTACAGGCACCTTCACAGGGGTGGTGGCAGACCCGTCCGCAGATCCCGGGGAAGGGATGATCTTTTTTAAAGAGTTCGAGGGCCTCCCTGTATTTCCCCTCGTTAGTCAAGGCGATAAAACCCTGCACACTTACATGGGCGGGACAGGTAACCCGGCAAGGGGCTGTGCCTCGCTTTGCAATGGCAAAGGCGCCTGGGATCGCCTGGGGATATTGTTTAAAAATCGCTTTTCGATCAGACAACCCTTCGTTATATTTATCGGAAATATTTATCGGGCAGACCCTGGCGCATTCTCCGCAGCTAGTGCATTTGTCAAGATCCACGAAACGCGCATATTGCCTTAGCCTGGCTGTAAAGCGCCCGGACTCCCCTTCCAGATCCAAAAGTTCAGTATTTGTTAAAATCTCTATGTTCAGATGCCGGCCGACCTCGACCAGTTTGGGTGAAATAATTCACATAGCACAGTCATTTGTTGGAAAGGTCTTGTCCAGCTGGGCCATGAGGCCACCAATGGCGGATGACTTTTCAGCAAGATAGACATAGTACCCTGAATCGGCAAGATCCAGGGCCGACTGCATGCCGGCAATTCCTCCGCCCACAACCAGGACAGCACCTGATAGATCTTTTCCAGCCAGACCTGAGGATGTGCAGCTTTTTACAGCATTTTTATCTTCCATAGTTTCCGTCCTTATACCTTTTCAAGAATTTCAGACAGCTTATGCTCCCACCCGATGGTGGCGAGCATCACTCCGCTAAACCCTTCCTTTTTTAAAGATCGCACTGTTTCCGCAGCAATAAGGGTACACTCCCTGACCTTGTCAGGCGCCTTTTGGATTCGTCCGATCAATTCGTCGGGAATAAAAATGTGCTCCATATTTTTGGACATATACCTTGCCATACCAAGAGACTTGAGCAGTAAAACCGTGGGAATAATTTTAATTTGCAGGGATTCCGCTTTTTTCAGAAAAGGGGACAAGGAGGCTATATGAAATAAAGGAGGAGTGATAAAAAAATAAGCCCCTGCATCGGCTTTTTTCTTTAAATCTTCAAATTCCAGTTCAGAAGACTTTCCCTTAGCGCCGATATTGGTTGTGGATCCAACAAGAAAGTCGGGCGCGCCAACAAGTTCAATCCCGGCCATGTCCCTGCCCTGGGAAAGAGTATTGATAGCCTTTAAAAGTTCAACAAGATCGATATCATATACGGATCTTGCCTGGTGATGGTCGCCATAACCCGGATCTTCGCCAATAACAGCCATGACATTTCTTATACCACAGCCATAAGCGGCCAGCAGGTCTGCCTGGAGGGCGATACGGTTTCTGTCCCTGCAATTAACCTGCATCACTGTTTCAATACCCTTTGACTGAAGAATCATGGCACCCCCCAGAGCACTCATACGCATCACGGCATTGCTCATTTCAGGAACCACCAGAGCGTCTACCTTGCCTTTTACTTTTATTGCGCTGTCTGTCATTATTGAAATATCCACGCCTTTTGGCGGCTCCATTTCTGCCAGGATGGCAAAATCTCCAGCTTTGAATTTTCTTTTTAGAGTCATTATTGATCCCCTGCTCTTTTTTCGGTAAAAGGGTTTTATGCTGATTAATGTCAGAAAAACACTCGTGCATGTTGGATGAGACAGGCTTTACCTTCTGTTATAGCAATTGCAATGCCACCTGAGACTGGTTACAGGTTATAGTAAATTATGATGAAATTTCAACATGTTAGACCAATGAACAATGCCCACAAATTTTGCAGCGAATTTGAAAAAAGGCAAAGCAATATGCCAAAATGGTCATATTAGCAAAAAAAGTCTTGTATTTTCGGGTAATTAATATATTTTATCCCAAAATGGCATGGTTCGTTTTGGAATAGTTTGGGTTGGCTTTGGCCAATAACCTGAAAAAAAGGGGATTGGGTATGAGCAGCAGCATACTGGTGGTGGATGACGATAATGACTTCATGGACATCCTGAAAATAAAACTTCTGAAAATCGGATTTGCCGATGTGCGACTCGAAATCGATCCCATAAAAGCAGCAAAAGCTTTCAGCAAGGGCGTGTGCGTTGATATCACCTTAATTGATATGAGCATGCCGGAAATGGAAGGCGTCGAGCTGCTCGAACATATCAAAAACACCTGCCCGACCACTGAATGTATCATGGTAACAGCCGTCAACGAGGCAAGTGTCGCTGTGGAATGTCTCAGAAAGGGTGCTTATGATTACCTGGTTAAACCGGTTTCCAGCGAAACGCTGGCACTTTCCATTAATCGGGCACTTGAACGTAAACGGCTCCTGGATATCCTTGATATTAAAAAAAAGAGCTCTCTGCCCAGGCTGGTCTACGCCGATACCTTTAAACCCATAATAACTCAATCCCCTAAAATGTTGCGAATCCTTAAAGAAGCCGAACTTCATGCCCAGAGCGATGTTCCCATTCTCATTACCGGGGAGAGTGGAACCGGAAAAGAACTGCTTGCCAAAGCAATTCACTGTGCCAGCCCCAGATCCAAATTCAAATTCACGCCCGTTAACATGGCTTCAGTATCCGCCACACTGTTTGAGTCGGAATTTTTTGGTCATACCCGTGGCGCTTTTACCGGGGCTGAAAAAAGCCGCACCGGCTATCTTGAGCACAGTGAAGGCGGTACCGTGTTCCTGGATGAAATAGGGACCATGCCAATCGATCTTCAGGGAAAATTACTCAGGGTTCTCCAAAATGGTGAATTCATCAAACTGGGCGCCAATCAAAACCAGAAAGCCGATGTTCGTTTTGTGGCCGCCACCAATGAAGACCTTGACAGGCTGATATCCCGCAGGGAATTCCGCAAAGACCTTTACTATCGTATCCGGGGAGGGTGGTTGCACCTGCCGCCCCTGCGGGAAAGAACCAAAGACATACCGCTTCTGACAAGCCGGTTTTTAAAAGACGCGCGCCATACAAATGCTAATACCCGCATAGAAGAAGACGCACTATATTGCCTTGTGAAGTATGACTATCCCGGGAATGTACGTGAGCTGAAATCGATTATCCAGTCCGCTATAAACCTTGCACAGGGAGAATCTATTGGGGTTCACCATCTTCCGGAAATTTTAAGAAAAAAAACAGCAATGACCCGGGCGGAGGTTAATCTTAGCGAGAGCATCGTGCCTCTTGCCCAAATAGAAAAGGAATATATTCTCGATGCCTATAATCAAACAGGTAAAAACAAATCAAAAACAGCCAGGCTACTGAAAATAGGGCTCAATACACTTCGCCGAAAACTAAAATC
>JASFBJ010000133.1 GCA_030149585.1 Desulfobacterales bacterium
GTTGGAAAAAAATATATTACCTCCTTTGAAGCCAATAGCAGAACGATTGATGCTGTTTTAAATCAGGATCTGATTAACTTTGCGATCAGCTTATCTGTTACAGCCCTGGTGACCTGCCTTATCATAGGAACTCTCGCCAGATTTTTGCATATTAGCCGCTATTTGTTTTATGCTATGAGTTTGCCTGTGAAAATACTGTTTTGGGGAGGGAGCTTATCAGCCCTGGTTGCCTATAAAATTCAAATGGCCGGTGAGTATGAAGTATATAAAATTATATTTATTTTTGCAGCAGTGCCCACCTTATGCATTTTTAACCTTTGCTTTAAAAATGCTCAGGCCCTGGTGCCGGAGCTTGGTAGTTTGCTCAATATTCCCCCTATTAAAAAGGCCAGGGAAAATGGTTTCTATTTTTATCAGATAAAAACCTGGATGAATAATATTATTGACAGGATTAACAGGTAAGGAGCGGAGTCGAAAGATTAAAATGCTCCCAGCTGGCAATCGCAAATCCGAATTTTCAGTGAATCACAGGCTGCTGCCACGTCCATTTTTGTATAGCTTTGCTCTTGTGCAATTTGCCAGCAGTTCAGACAGGATATATGTTGATTTTCCGATGAGGTTCTGATCTGGTTTGCCAGGTCCACTGATACAGTGGAAGCGGCTTTTACAGGTTTTTTATGAGGTTTATAACCAAATAAACCTAACTGGCATTTGCTGAGTTTTTTTTCCAGCAAATCAATTGTTCTGCCAACTTCCAAAGGTCTTACAGTTAAATCAGTTGCAATTTTATGAGCAGCCGCGCAGGTGATCGAATTATTTGAAAGCTTTGGTTTTATTGCAGCGGCAATTTCAGAATTTAATTTTGTTTCTTTTGAATGTTTTGCTGCGTAGTGATCTGCATCTTTGTGAGTCATATTATTCCTTTTATTTTATTTTTTTATATCCTGCTATAATCCAGCGAATGCTCCAGCCAATAAAAACCGGAGCTAAACCAAAATAAAACAACCTTTCAAGACCATTTTGCCAGGGTTTGACAAAATATGCGATAAATAATGGCCAGATAATTGAAATAATTATTGCCAGGCGCATTTTACCGGAAAACAGAAATCCGGTTTTTATAATAAGAGGATTTAAAGAATTTTGCGGTTGAATTTTTTGACCGATTCTTGGCAGAAAAAATATTGCCAGCCCGATTAGAACCAGTATTAATATTTCCTGAAGTCCTGAAAACATATATTAAACACAACCTGTTCCTGAAGAAATATAACTCCAGGATAGTGCAAAAATAGTAATTGACGGATGATAATGTTAGCAGATAATATAAATTATTCTCATTCTGCTTTGCTCCCCGTGGCTTTTTGATAGATAATAAACGAAAATTTAAAAATGATCAATAATAAATCATAATGGATCTTACAGCTCTTATAAAATGCAACTTAAGCCCAAAATTAAAAAACGATTTTAGCAGGCATCTGCTTTTAAAACCAGGGGATCGGATAAGGGCACATATTATTGATGTTAAACAAGATAATGTGGTGCTGATTGATTTGGGCGAATTCAAAGCCCTTGCTGAAATTAATTTTCCTGTGCGCCCAGGGCAGATAATTCCATTAAAAGTAATGGAAACCGGCCATCAATTAAAGCTTGGACTTGAAAGATCATCTGTTTTATTTTCAGATAATATATTTGCCAGTCAATCTGGGACCAGCTATTTAGACCCTGATAAATTAAAAAAACTCGAATTGATAACAGCTAAAATTTTAAATTTTTTAGACACATCGAAAGAGAAACCTGTTTTATCAGGTCAGATAAGCAATGCTCTGATTAATTTAGCTTCAAGTTTAAAACCATTGGACCCAAATACGGGCGGCATTGAACTGGCTATAAAAATTAAAAATATTGTTGAAAATTCAGGCTGTTATTTTGAAAAAAAGCTGGCGGAAGAAATTCTTTTGATTGAAAAGCAGGATGGGAAATTATCTTTAAAACAGATGAATAATCATTTATCTTTAAATTCTATTATCAAGCAGGATCTAAAACCTAATCTATTTTTTCTCAGAGATTTTTTGATTAAGGAAAATTTTCCGGACAAATTGCTGGATCATAAGGAAGTCAGGCTGCTTAAAGAGGTTGTTGATAAAATAATAAGCCATCTTGACGAGCAGGCAAAAAACTTGGCTGACCGGTTGCAGGAAAATAATCCCCGGCAGATTTTTAATCATATAATTTTTCAAAAAGGTGTTGAAAATCCAGTTGGTCTGAAAATTTATTATCAAAAAAAAACAGGGAAAAGTTCTGATGAAAAACCAGGAATTTCAATTTTATTAAAAATGGATCGTTTGGGAAATATTAGAACCGATATTTTATTTTTAAATGAAGTGTTGAATATCACCTTTTTTGTTGAAAACGATAATGTTAAACAAATAGTTGAACAAAACTATCATAAGATTCGGAATAATTTACAAAATTTATTTAAATCAATATCCTTAAAAGCTATAAAATCAACCAGCAGAATTGAAAAATTTGAAGCAGATGAACAACACCGGCCTGGCACCAAACTTGTTGATCTGCTAATTTAAAAATTATGAAATCCACAAAAAAAGCAGCAGCCTTAAAATATAACAAGCACGAAGATTCAGCACCTGTTGTTGTGGCAAGGGGGCAAGGGCTGGTTGCAAAAAAAATTATTGCATTGGCCAAAGCTCATAACCTGCCGCTATACGAAGATAAAAACCTTATGCAGGTATTGGAAACCCTGGAACTTAACACTGAAATCCCACAGGAACTTTATCAGGCGGTCGCCGAAATACTGGTATTTGTATATCGCCTTAATCAACAATATGAAAAAACTTGATCTATTAGAAACACCTCTTACCGGAGTAAATTTTATTGAAGCCAGTGCCGGCACAGGCAAAACTTATACAATTGCCGGTCTATTTTTACGTTTGATCCTTGAAAAACAACTGGCACTCGAGCAGATTCTGGTGGTTACCTATACAAGAGCTGCAACAGAAGAGCTAAAAGATAGAATTCGTACCCGGCTGGTGGAAACTAAAAAGGCGTTTATCAAGGGGCATAGTGATGATAGCTTAATCAAACATTTTTTAGAAAAATATAAAAAGAATCCCCATTTTCTGTAGCAAATAAAAGATAGCCTGGCTGATTTCGACAGGGCGGCAATTATTACAATTCATGGGTTTTGTCAACGAATTTTACAGGAAAACACATTTGAAACAGGCTCTTTATTTAATATTGAGCTGATTCAGGATCAGCAAAGATTGGTTCAAGGGGTTGCCGAAGATTTCTGGCGCAAATATATTATTGACCAGCCAGAGGAATTTATCGCTTATCTTCAAACAAAAATTAAAGATCCAAATGGTTTTGCAAAATTATTTGAAAATATAAAAAGCCTTGAAACCCGAATTATTCCAATAATTGAAAACCCGGAAATGCCATCTATAATCTCTTTTCGCCGGCTTTTTGCTGAATTGAAAAAACTCTGGCCTGAAGAACGAGCCAATATTTCAAATCTATTAAATGATGATAATTTAAACGGCAAAATCTATGGTAGTAAAAAACCAGACAAAAATATTCCAAATAAAACTATTCGCGAGGTGAAAATATCGGCAATGCTGAAAATGATGGATGCCTTTACCTGTTCCGGCAGCTCTGGTATTCCGCTTTTCAAAAAATTTGAAAATTTTACTAAAGGGAAAATAAAATCTGCTACAAAAAAGAACAAATCAACTCCAACCCACTATTTATTTGAGCTTTGTGAAAGGCTTGCATCCATATCAGCTGATCTTGAAAAGGAGATGGCTGATTTTCTTTTATATCTTAAGCTCAAATGGTTTAAATATGCTAAAAAAGAAATAGATATCAAAAAATTACATCGTAATGAGCAATTTTTTGATGATCTCCTGCACAAAGTTCGGCATATTTTAGAAAATAATAATGGATCGCGTTTTAGAACGCTGATAAGAAAAAAATATCACGCTGCTCTGGTTGATGAATTTCAGGACACGGATTTTATCCAGTATGATATTTTTAAAACCCTGTTCAAAAGCCAAAATCAAACTTTATTTTTAATCGGAGATCCAAAACAGGCAATCTATGGATTTCGAGGCGCTGATCTTTTTTCCTATTTTAAGGCAGCCAACATTGCTGACCGGAAGCTGACTCTTTCAACGAACTGGCGCTCTAAACCTGAGTTGATTGATGCTGTAAATGCAATTTTTTCAAACCATAGCTCACCTTTTATTTTTAAAGATGTTTGCTTTGAAAATGCTCTGCCGGGAAAATCAGACTCAAAAAAACTAAAATCAGAAAATACAGTTAGTTGTGAGGCTCCCCTTAAACTCTGGTATCTGATGCCCCAAAGCGGTTTGGATAAAAAAAACAAAATAAATAAAGACGCCGCAACGCAGAGAATAACCCTTTCAACTGCAAGTGAAATTTTACGATTATTGACCAAAGAAACGAAGGTTGAAACCAATGGAGAAGCCAATGGCGAAATAAAGCAGGTTCAGCCGGAAGATATTGCTGTTCTGGTCAGAACCAATCTTCAGGCCAGGGCTGTTAAAACTGCCTTGCAGAATAAGGGGATTGCAGCAGTTATTTATAGCGCAGGCAATGTATTTTCCACATCCCAGGCCTTTGAATTGGCCGGGTTCTTAGGCTGCTTAATAGAGCCGGCTAATGAGGGAAAGCTGAAATCAGCCCTGACCGGAGATATGCTTGGGATAAACGCGAATAATCTTGAGCCTGAAGCAAATTGCTATATTGATTTGGATAAATGGTTCGCAGATTTCACCAGATACGCCAATATGTGGCAATGTCATGGTTTTTACAGAATGTTCCGTCTTTTTTTAGTGGAGCATTCAGTAAAGGCCAGGGTGTTGAGTCTGCCTGATGGGGAACGTTATTTAACCAATTTTTTACATCTTGCCGAACTTATCCACCAGGAGTCAGTTGAAAAACATTTGGGCCCTGTTGGTCTTTTAAAATGGCTTAATCAGCAGATAGATAAGCCTTCTTTAAATGAGATTGAACAGCTTCGTCTTGAAAGTGACGCCAGAGCTGTAAAGATTATCACAATTCATAAGAGCAAGGGGCTTGAATTCCAGATTGTTTTTTGTCCCTTTTGCTGGGAAGGTTCAATTTTAAAAAACAGACCTGTTTTTTTTCATGATCCAAAGGCTGATTTTCAATTAACATTGGATATTTCGCATAAAACCCAGCCAGAGCATATGATTTGCGCTCAAAACGAGATTTTAGCTGAAAATCTGCGTTTACTCTATGTTGCACTAACCAGAGCCAGACAAAAATGTTATCTGGTTTGGGGTAGAATTGAAGTTGGTGAAACTTCAGCCCTGGCTTATCTTTTTCATCACCATCTCTCTTTAAATGATAATCAGCAGAAAGATATAATAAAAGATCTTAAAAAAATAATGAAAGATTTGGATAATGACCAGTTTATATTGGATCTTGAAAAATTGGAGAATCGTTCCCATGGCACCGTGGAAATTCTACCTATGCCGACTCTGCAAAGTGCTGAACTCAAAATCCCGCAATTTTCTTTGCCCCATATAAAATGTCGCGAATTTTCCTCTTATATTGATAAATCACGCCTGGTTTCCAGCTATTCATCCTTGATTCAAAGTGCTGTTTCCGATGATTATATCTCTGCTGAATTGCAGGGCCATAATCCTGACCCAATTGATTTACCTGATCCATCTGAATTTAAATCCTCCTCAATTTCAACAGTTTTAAAGACTGTTTTAAAAAAGGAACAGAATATTTTTGAGTTTCCGCGAGGTGCTCTGGCAGGTATTTTTTTTCATGATATTCTTGAAAATATGGATTTCCAGGGAGATATTATTTCTGAACAAAGGGAACTTATAGTTGAAAAATTGCAATTTTATGGTTTTGATCTTGCTTGGCAAGATGTTATTTTAAATATGTTAGACCAGATAATTTCAGTATCCTTGAGTGCATCGAATCAATCTGAATTTTCTCTGTCTGATCTTGCAAAAAATGACCGGGCCAATGAAATGGAGTTTTATTTTCCAGTTAAAAAAGTCAGTCCATTTCAGCTTAAAAAAGTATTTGAAAAATACGGCACAGGAGCGATTGCTGATAAATTTCCTCAGCAAATAGAAAAATTATTTTTTTCATTGAGCAGGGGTTTTATGAAAGGATTTATTGATCTTGTTTTTCAATATAATCATAAATTTTATCTTGTGGACTGGAAATCAAATTATTTAGGTTCTCATCTTGACTATTATCATGAAAATAAACTTTTTGAGATTATGAATTCAGATTATTATATTTTGCAGTATCATTTATATGCCCTGGCATTGCATCAATACTTAAAATGCAAGTACCTGGAATATGATTATGAGAAAGGATTCGGGGGAATATATTATATGTTTTTGCGGGGTGTTTCAAAAGAAAAAGGGCCTGATTTTGGTATTTTTTATGATTTGCCGTCGTTGGAGCTGATCAATGCTCTGGGCAGATGTCTCATACCGGAGTATGCATAAATTTATGACTCAACTTAGAGCACTTTTTCAAGATGGATATTTTACTGAGCTGAATCTGTGGTTTGCCTTATTTATTGCGGATTTTTGCCCACAGCAGGATAAAGATGTTGCCCTTGCAGCAGCTTTAGTCAGCCGCAGTGCGGATAATGGCGATATTTGTTTAGATCTGAATTTAACAGCAGGTCGGGAAATTTCTGAAAATAATATAACTTTAAAATGCCCCGCACTTTCATTTTGGCGTGAGCGGCTTTGCAAGTGCAAGGCAGTTGGCACTCCAGGTGATTATAATCCATTAATATTGGATGATCAAAACCGGCTCTATCTATATCGTTATTGGGAGTATGAAAATAACCTGCTGGAACTGATTCAACAGAAAATTTCAATAATAAAGCCACAGCCTCAAGCTGATTTAGTTTTAAAGAGCCTGAATCGATTTTTCCCGCAAGAAGATGAAAAGGGAACAACCAATTGGCAAAAAGAGGCAGCCCTAATTGCCTTAAAAAAATATTTTTGTGTGATTTCAGGTGGGCCCGGCACAGGCAAAACCACTACAATAACCCGTATCCTTGCATTTTTACTGGAATTAAGTTCTGACCAAAAGTTAAGAATTCAATTGGCAGCTCCAACAGGCAAGGCTGCTGCACGCCTTGCTGAAACAATCAGAAGCATTAAAGATAAACTTGATTGCAATGAAAAAATAAAGCAGAGCATTCCAGTTCAAACCAGTACAATCCATCGACTTCTTAAGCCTGTTAAAGGAACGCCCTATTTTCATTTTAATGCTTTAAATCCTCTGCCAGTTGATCTTTTAGTGGTAGATGAAGCCTCCATGGTCGATCTTGCATTAATGACCAAATTATTTCAGGCTCTACCAAAAAAAGGAAGCCTTGTGCTGCTGGGAGATAAGGATCAGCTTGCATCAGTTGAAGCTGGCGCTGTTTTCGGTGATATCTGCGAAAACAGGCCAAACAAAATCATATCTGATATTGAACCTGCTAAAGATCAAGAATTCAATGGCCATGAAGCTGATCAAAAAAAAATACAAAGATTAAAAGAGCATATTATTATTTTACAAAAAAGCTATCGTTTTAAAACCAACAGCGGGATTGCCCTTTTAAGCCAGGCAGTCCGTCAGGGTGATTTTTGCACCTCTCTGGCTCTTTTAAAAAATCAGGAATATGACGATATTCGCCTTTCCACATTGCCGTTGCCGGCCTTTCAATTGCCTGAACTTGCGAAAATTATAATTGAAAAATACAAGCCATTTCTCACAGCTGCAAAACCGCAAAAAGCCCTTGATAATTTTAATAATTTCAGGATACTGGGGGCTGTTAAGTCAGGCCCCTTTGGTGTGAACGCCTTAAACTTGCTGGTGGAAAATATTTTGAGCGGGCAAGGAATGATAGCGCATTCTCAAAAAGATATTTCACCATGGTACAGGGGACGGCCAATTTTAATAACTGAAAATGATTATAATCTGGGACTTTTTAATGGTGATATTGGAATAACTTTTCCAGATGAAACAGGCTCTGAACAATCTTTTGTTGTTTATTTTAACACAGACTCTAACCAGCCAAGAAAAATTTCAACGCACCGCCTGCCGGCTCATCAGACTGTTTACGCCATGACAGTTCATAAAAGTCAGGGTTCGGAATTTGATAATTTATTATTGGTTCTGCCTGAAAAGGATTATTCGGTATTAACACGAGAATTAATTTATACCGGCATAACAAGAGCTAAAAAAAGGGTAATAATCTGGGCTGATGAAAAAATTCTATCCAGGGCGATTTCCCGCAAGATTATAAGAAATTCAGGGTTAGGGGATGGATTATGGGGCTAAATTCAAAAGTCAGTTTCATGAGACTTCATATTTTCAAAGCATTTTTTTAAATCCAAAACCATGAAATATTTCTTTTAAAAATATTATTGGACATTATGCTCAAAAATGGTCAGTTTGGCAAATTGCATAAAAATAGTACAACTTTTAATTATTTAATATTATTATCCGTCCAATTTTTTTATTATAATGATATATTTCAATAAGATATAAGCAAATATCCTTCCATAAAACAATCCTTCATTCATAATATCATCTGCAAAATATTTAAAAAAAATGGCATAACTATTGCATCAATTCTGCTTTCAATACAGAGCCATAAAAAAAAGGAGGTTACATCATGAAAGTATTAGTGACTTATTTTAGCCAGACCGGAAACACCGAAAAAATCGCCAGAGCCATCTGCGAGGAAGCAGCCCGGGCCAATGAAGCCGAGTTGAAAAAGCTTGAAGATGTCAGTCCTGGAGATGCGGCTATGTACGACTTCATCTTAATTGGCTCGCCGCTACACGCCGGCAATCTGGCCGGACCGGTAAAAGATTTTTTAGACAGCATTCAGACAAGTTCAGGTCAAAAGATGGCCGGTTTCATTACTCATTTCGGCCCTGCCTATCCGGAACAAGCCATGGATGGATTTACAGAACCTATAAAGGCGGCATGCAAGAAAAAAGGTATTGAATACAAAGGGTGTTTTGACTGCCAGGGGGCTTTGACTGAATCCTTACACGAGATGGTAAAGAAGAAACAGAATTTAAATGATGAGCAGTGGGCGGATATGGTCAAACAGATGACTGGACATCCCAACGAAGAAGACGAGGGTAAAGCCAAAGCGTTTGTAAAAGAACTTTTAGCCTGACAATCATTTTAGAATTTTCTATTAGTGGGGTCAAATCCTTATGACAAGCGCATGCCAAAGATAAAGATTTGGCCCTGAAAGCAAACCAGAGTTGTATTGTTCACACGCGATAGCTAAATAAGCCCAACCATGCCTTCCAGCGGACGCAAAAAACTGCGGTGCGTCACGAAGTGTAAAATAACTGGCATCTGAAAGTGCAACCCGGCACATCTGAGTAGGAAGCCATGACACCTCCGGGATCGTAGAGCCCGGCATGCAAACAGAGTTATTTTATAAACGTGGGAGACTCTATTATTTCTCCAAGGATGGAGTATCAATTACAAGCCTAATAAGCAAGGAAGTTGAGATCCCTCCGGTAATCCCTGGCCGCTTTTACAGCAATTCAGAGCATAATACTATGTTTAAACAACTGCCTTTGCTTTCGAATAT
>JASFBJ010000134.1 GCA_030149585.1 Desulfobacterales bacterium
GTGGTGACCCTAAGCAAGGGAAAAATTATTTTTTGCTAATGAAGAAGTGTTTTTTCTTGACTTATTTTCTCATAGGCGTTTTTGACCGCCTTTTCCATGGCAGAAAGCTCTTCATCTGTCAAAAAATCGAAATGCGCAGACCTTTTTCTCACAGAGAGGCTGCCGTTATTCTGAAGGCAAAGCTGAATAAATAAATCAATCAGGCGGTCAGGCATATCAATGATGTCCTGAATCGCGTTTTTGGTTTTCTCATAGCTGGCAAGGAAACTGAGCTCTTCGACAAGCTCATCTTCTATGGTTTTGCTCACAAAATCATACAGAGCTTCCGCCTGTGCCGTCATATCCATGTATTGATACCAACAAGCGGTATCATTATCTACCGTCATTTGCCCAGCCTTATCCAGCCTGTATTCGACTAACTGTAATAATGGCCGAGAAAAAGCTTCCAAAGAGGCATCATAGTCAGACAAGTTTTTGAGCATCACTGCTGAAACAGGGAACATCAATCCGCGTGGCACCATTCCCTGAATTGTGAGAATGTTGTGTATCAGAAACCGGTGAATTCGGCCATTCCCATCCTCGAACGGATGCATAAAGACAAAACCATAGGCTATGGCCGCCCCATGAATCACAGGTAACACATTTCCGCCTTTCATGCGCTTGTGTGCAGCGACAAGCCCCTTCATCAGGTCTGACAGGTCTCCCGGCTTTGGACAGATAAAATGAATAACCTCTTTTTGATAGGATACTGTTTGGCCGACATAATTCTGGTTTGTCCGATAATCGCTGTCCTTAAATCGTGGATCAACAATGCGGTTTTGCAGATCAATGAGCAACTCCTTTTCGCAAAAATCCTCTCTTTCAGCCAATTCCAGAGAGGCGATAAACTTTTCAGTGCGTGAGGTGTTGGGTTTTATATGCTCTATTTCAAAAGAGGATTTCGTTTCCTTATTATAAAGGTAACTCAACGCCCTCTTGAGCAGTTCCGGCGGATATGACGTGACAATATCTTCACATCTTTTCCGTAAATCAGCGGAATCCATTTTTTTGAGTTTGTCCGTTTTTCTGATGATCGGACAGAATTCTTTTGGCCCAAGAAGATTATTTACAACCCGGTGCCGCCGGGATTTCTCACCTGCCGTAATTGTGTAGTATGCCTTTGGCTCCAGTGCCTCCACATAATTCCCCGCAAAGATATCCTCGATGGGAAGCTGTTTGTCAGTCAGGAACTCATAGAAAAACCAAATTCTGCGCGCATACTTTCCGGTTGGCCTGGATTTTATATAGTCGACAATTTCAGTCTCGAGCACAGCTTCAAAGATACACTTCAAGATGCTCAGGTTAACGCCATCATATTTCAATGCAAACTCAAAATGATCGCCAACCTTATCTCCAGGCCAGTACTGCGCGCGGAAAACCTCTTGGATAGATCCATCATTCTGAACCTTTGAGAGATGAGTACCCATTGCCGACACAGAAGAAATGTGCCAATTGGGCATAGCTGTAAGCTCAAACTTTTTCAACAGGTGGGCATAACCAGCCGGGCGAACCTCCAAAACGTTTATTTCCATTGGCTGACCTCGTAAAATTATTATTTCACTGCAAATATAGTTAGAATTGAGATAATTGTCAACTAAAACGATTAAATATAAGCATTTATTCGCAAAAAAGATTATTTATGAGTGGAGGGTGATTAGAAAGCGACCATCTGCTAAGAGAATGGACTCAAGTCTGTGTTTGACCCTTATTGATATTTTCTTTTTCCTATCTGTATTTAATTTTGATGAGCGCTATAGGCCAAATACTTTTTATGCAGCTCTTTGTTTAAGTTGATTTACCGCACGTTCTAAACCAGCTACTCGTTCATCTAATTTATTATGCTCATCCCTTCTGACAATCACTTCATAGAGACGGTCAATTCGACTGTTGGTTTTGGCCATCTCATCACGGAGTTCTACCCGAAGATTATCGATTCTCTTGTTGGTTTCATCAATCCTTCGACTCTGATCAGCAAGATGTAAATTGATATCATCGATTCTTTTGTTGGTCAAAAGCAAAATGGCCTTGATTTCCTTGTTGTCCTCTTTGATTTTGTCCAATTCCGGTACGATCAGATCTTTGAGTACGCTCCCAACTACTTCTTTAATATCCATTTCTAACCCCCTGGAAATTATGCTGATTATAGTATTAATTGAATCAGATGCCAGAGCCAAATTTTTTGATTCAGGAACTGTTAAATAGCAAAAAAAAGAGCGCTTTGTCAATTCCAATATACCGATTCAGCCGGGTTAAAAACTTGTCAAATCTTTTCCTGTCTGATATATTTAATTCATTTTTATAAACATAGGTTGTGCCCTGCACATTAAAAAAGCGTTTGAAAATCGTATAGGATACCATAAATAAATGAAACCAAATAAACTTCCAGGGCCGCCTATGACACTGGCCTGGTTTATATGGGGCTTAGGTGCCCTTTTTTACCTGGCAGGATTTTTCCAGCGTTTGACACCGGGTGTCATGACCCAGGAACTGATGCACGATTTTAATATTTCTGCCTCTGGCCTGGGACAATTATCCGCCCTCTATTTTTACGCGTATGTGGCCATGCAGATTCCCACGGGGATACTGGCGGATACACTTGGACCAAGAAAGCTTTTAACTGCCGGCTGCATGGTCGCGGGTTTTGGAACCCTTTTGTTTGCACTTTCTCCGGGATTCATCGGGGCCGGTCTTGGCCGGCTTCTTATCGGCGGGTCTGTAGCCGTTGCCTTTGTGGGACTGTTAAAACTTTCTTCTTCCTGGTTTCCCAAAAATTTCTACGCATTTGTTACAGGCAATGCCTTATCCATAGGGCTTATTGGAGCCATAGCCGCAGGGCCACCCCTAAGATTTCTCATAGATATCTTTAACTGGCGCAGTGTCATTTTTGTCACAGGGTTGATGACCTTTGTACTGGGAGGCCTGATCTGGTTTGTTGTTCGGGACTGGCCCCAGGAAAAAGGGTATCCAGGATTTACTGACAGCATACCCCAACCTGAAGCATTATCTTTCAAAGGAATTCTGCAAAATCTCTTTAAGGTTCTAAGATACAGGAATACCTTGCTTTTATTTGTTATTCCCGGAGGAATTGTGGGGTGTATCCTGACATTTTCAGGGCTTTGGGGCGTGCCCTATCTTATCGCCCATCACCAGTTGAGTCCGAACAAAGCAGTGACTCTGACATCTTGTCTTCTAATCGGCTGGGCCATGGGAGGGCCTGTTTTCGGGTGGTTGTCTGACCGCCTGGGGAAACGAAAACCCCTTTATATTTATGGAACCATGGTGACAGCCATTGGATGGGGTTTTATCCTGTATATGGAAAGTCTTTCTTTTTATCCAATGGCCGTGACTCTTTGGATTACCGGCTTTTTTTCAGGCTGTATGGTTGTCAGCTTTGCCTTTGTCATGGAATCTGTCCCACGGTCATTGTCTGGAACGGTTTCCGGCCTGACCAACATGGGAGTAATGATGGGCCCCATGTTGCTCCAACCTGTTGTGGGCAAAATTCTGGACACCCAATGGACAGGTGGAATGGCCAACGGAGTAAGAAACTATTCCCTTGAGGCGTATAAATATGGATTTATCCCCATGATGGGATGGGTTGTTTTATCTGTCGTGCTCCTGTTTTTTACTAAAGAGACCCATTGCCGGGGGATGGAATAATCACGATACAAAATTCTAATATGCCGAGAAATTTGAATAATTCCTTGAAAGCTTAAAAGAGCTTTATTTCAGGCTCAAATGGGATCCTGAAGAAAAAAAATGTGGAAAAAATCGGGCCACTGTCATTTGATGTAAACGGCAGGCTGTCTCCAGTCGTTATTTAATCAAATTCAACATTATTAGGCTGACAAAGATAAAAGAGCTTTTTTTAAACAAAGGGCCGGCTACATATCATCAGAGTAGTGCATATAGCAATTTTTTTTCTCTTTAGCCTTGTACATGGCTTTATCCGCTCTGTTAATAAGGGTTTTAACATCTTTTCCATCATTTGGAAAAACGCTTATACCTATGCTTGGAGTTATAAAATCAATTATATGTTTTTCGATATTATAAGGCTTTGACAGATTTTCAATAATTTTTGTTGCAACCATTTGCGGATAAACATCTGTTGGGTTGGTAAGCAGTATGATAAACTCATCACCACCAATTCTGCTGATATAATCAGTTCTTCTTAATGTGTCTCTTAACCTGTTGGAAACTATTTTCAAAAGCTTATCACCCACATCATGTCCCCAGGTATCGTTAACCTGTTTAAAATTATCCAGGTCAAGGTATAAAATTACCCTTTTATCATTATAACGTTTTGCATAAATTAAAGATTCTTCCATATATTCGAAAAGCGCTTTTCTGTTAAACAGGTCTGTGAGCAGATCATGGTAAGCAAGATAAGTAAGCTCTTGTTCATATTGTTTGCGGGCGATGATATCTTTTAAAATACAACAAAATCCAACAGGTTTCTCCTCATGATCCTTGATAACACAAACAACAAAATCAAGAACCATTTTCTTCCCGTCTTTTTTGACAATTTCATAATCTTTTATTCTTAAAGTTTTTCCTGTTCTGAAAACCTTGTTAAAAATTTCATAGATTTTTTTTGCTGCTTCAGGGTTATAATAAAGTCTGTTGTTTAGTCCTTTTATTTCAGCAGGAGGATAATCCAGAACATTGCACAACGCATTATTAAAAAAGGTTATATTCCCGGTTATATCTGTTTCAAAATACCCTTCTTCAATATTTTCAAGAATTGAGCGGTATTTTTCCATGTTTTCTTTAAACACTCTTTTAATACGACTTTCACATAGAGGCTCTTCTTCTAATTTTTTTATCCTTTGCTCCAGTTCTTCATATGTTGGTTTTTTGGACACAGGCGCCTCATTTATAATAATTAAAAAATAAAAAAAGTTTTACTCAAACTCAAAATTATCCTTTCTAAAAAGCTCTATACAGGCATCAACTGCTTTTGCGTAAAATAATTTATCTCTATTTTTCAAAAGTTCTTCAAGGCTGTAATCTATATCAAACGCAGGTCTGTACGGCCTGTAAGAACTCGTTGCCTCAGCCACATCCGCAACGGTAAGTATCTTTGCTTCCATCATAATTTCATTATCTTTTAAGCCGGCTGGATAACCTGAACCATCTATTTTTTCGTGATGCTGCAGCACTGCCTTTGCAAAGGGCCAGGGCGAAGGGATATTTTTCAAAATATCATAGCCGACTTGCGGATGAATTTTAATTATTTCAAATTCAACATCAAGCAGTTTCCCGGGTCGGTTGATTATGGATGTGGGTATGCGTATTTTCCCTATATCGTGAAGAACTCCTGCAATTTGAATTGTATGTATAACATCTTTTGAAAGAGATAATTTTTCAGCTATTGCGCATGCAAGTTTAGCCACACGGCGCTGATGACCAGCAGTATACGGATCTCTGACATCAACCATTACAGCCATGGTTTGAATGGTAGCTGAAAGCATCTTTTGAATCTCGGCTGTTTTTTCCTTTACCCTTTCTTCCAGAATTATATTCTGGTTTTTTAATGTTTCTCTCATTTTTTTAAGAAAAATATGTGTTTTTACTCTTGCTTTTACTTCATCTGAATTAAAGGGTTTTGTAATATAATCTACTCCGCCGACTTCAAAGCCTCTGGTTTTGTGGCCTGTCTCTGTTAGAGCTGTGATAAAAATAACCGGAATATTTCTTGTGCTGGAATCGGCTTTTAGGCGTTTACATACCTCATACCCGTTCATCTCCGGCATCATTACATCCAAAAGAATCAAATCAGGCAAATATTTTAGTGCATAATCAATAGCTTTAAAGCCATTTTTGGCTATGCCGAGTCTGTAGTCGCCCTTTAAGCTGCTTACCAGCAGATCTATATTTGTTGAATTATCATCAACAATCAGAATCAGAGAATCTTCTATTTGCATAAGTAGTGCCTTATAAGGAACGTGAAAAAGTTAAAATTCAGATCATTTTATCAAGTAATTCCAAAGCCTCATCATAATCATAATTATTTATATGGTTTTCAAGATCTGTAACTTCAGAAGTATAAATCTGATCTTTAACAATTTTTATTTGTTTATCTATCTTTTCAGGATCAGCAGATTTGAGCGCATTGCCGAGTTTTATTAAAATCGGCTTAAGCTTTGCAATATCCACATCTGTTTTTTTAAAAGAGATATTTTCAGGATTTTCATCAAGAATTTTCAGCGATTCCAAAACCTGATTTAAAGCTGCTTCAAGCTTATCTATTAATTCAGATATAATTTTTCCGGATTTTTCATCCCTGCTGGCATCTTCCAGCTTTTTAGCTGCTTCGTAAAGATCCATGGCTCCTATATTAGCGGAGCTTCCTTTAATATTATGGGCCAGACGCAAGAGCCTATCCATCTCCTTTTTCTTAAACGCATCTTTTATCTTTTCCATTATATCGTGATTATTTCTTAAAAATCCAGCCAGAATACGTTTAAAAACAGCAGGGTCTAATTTAAGTTCGTTAAGCGCCTTTTTAATGTTGATTCCAGGCAGGTCCGGCGGAAGTATCTGGTGCCCTGAGTCTAAAACATTTTTATCAGACTTTTTACCAGAGTTTTTATTAGACACTTGTGTTTTTGTTCTGTTTAAATCAAGCTTTTCCTGATCTACAATATCAGATTTTTTTCTGTTTTTAAGCTCTCTCCACAAGGCGGCAAACAACTTGTCCTGACTGACGGGTTTTGAAATATAGCCGTTCATGCCGGCTTTCAGACATTTTTCTTCATCTCCTTTCATGGCATGGGCTGTCATGGCAATTATTGGAAGATTTTTAAATTCAGGATACTTTCTTATCTCTCTGGTGGCTTCATATCCGTCCATAACAGGCATCTGTATATCCATAAGCAGTGCGTCAAATTGCGATCCCCTGACAGCAGCCACGGCTTCTTTTCCGTTATTGACTATCTTTATAATAAGTCCGGCTTCTTCCAGAATTGCCTGAGCAATTTCCTGGTTGGTAATATTATCTTCAACAACAAGCACTCTGAACCCTTTGAGGCGTTTCCTGTGAATAGATGCCCTTGTTGTAATCTGATTTTTCATCTTCGGGCCTTTAGCCTTTTTTTTCCCAAAGGCATCCATGATTGCATCAAAAAGGGTTGACTGACATATCGGCTTGGTTAAAAAACCGTTTATACCAACTTTTTCAGCGTAAAGCATCTGTGTGTCATTTCCAAAAGCCGTCATCATAATTATAGGAACATTCAGCTTTAAATCATTTCTGATAATACTGGAGGCTTCTAAGCCGTCAAGTTCAGGCATAAGCCAGTCCATCATAACAAGCCCTATGGGATTTTCTCTTGTTTCATCTTCTTTTAACCTCTGCAGAGAAGCTTGAGCCGAAGATACGGTTTCTACCTTAAAGCCAAATGGCTCAAGCATTTTTTTCATTATACTTCGGCTGTCTTTACAATCATCAACCACTAAAACATTTAAACCCTGAAGATAATAAGGAGGCATTAATTCCCGCTCTGTTTTTCCGGGTTGTTTGTGAAAAATTGCTGTAAAGCTGAAAGTGCTTCCTTTTCCAAGTTCACTTTCCACCCAGATTTCACCGCCCATCATCTTAACAAGCTGCTTGCAAATGCAAAGACCCAGCCCTGTTCCCCCATAATTTCGTGTTGTTGATGCATCAGCCTGACTAAAAGGCTCAAAAATTTTTTCAATATTTTCAGGCGCTATTCCTATGCCTGTATCTTTAACAAAAAACAGGAGTTTTACTTTGTCTGATTCTAATGATCCATTCTCAACTCTTTTTACACCAATAAGGATTATACCGCCTTTTTCCGTAAATTTAACGGAATTGCTTACCAGATTAATAAGAATTTGATATAAACGCAGCTCATCGCCTCTGACTGCTCTGGAAATTTCAGGATCAATATCCACAAGTAATTCAATAAATTTTTTCGATGTCCTGGAAAAAAACATATTTATGAGCTTATCGAGAATATCTCCAATTTTAAAGTCACGTATTTCAAGATCAAGCTTTCCTGCTTCTATCTTTGATACATCCAGAATATCGTTAATAATTTCAAGGAGTGAATATGCTGAAGTACTTATGATCTGCAGATAATGTTTAGCCTTGTCGGAAATATCTTCGTTTGATAAAAGCTCGGATGCTGCAATAATTCCATTCATCGGAGTACGGACTTCATGACTCATATTGGCCAGAAAGTCATCTTTTGCATTGGTTGCCACCTCAGCTTTGTCCTTTGCCTTCCTTAATTCTTTTTCCAGCCTTTTCATGTTGCTTATATCACGGCCCTCGGTAATCAGCTCAATCACATTTCCTGATTCATCTTTAACCGGCTTAATAGAATAATCCACATGCCCTAATATGTTGTTTTTAAGGGCTATCTGAATCTCAAATCGAACAAATTGCCCTGCTGCCGCTTTTATTACACTATCATATATTTTTTCCTTGACTTCCCTGGAATATGAAAACCAGGGCGTCTCCCAGTATAATTTTCCAACAACATCAGACTCTTTAATTCCTGCTATCTCCGTTGCGGTTTCGTTGGCACTTAGCATTACCCCGTCAGGCGCTATCATACCCATTAATTGAAATGTATTATTATAAAGGGCCTTAAATTTAAGTTCACTTTCTCTTTTTATCTTTTCCAGCTTTTTTCGTGCATTAAGCTCTGATTTCAATTTAATATGAGAAGTTTTAATTTTTCGGTTCAAATTAAAAATCATAATTATGGATACAGCCATTATAAGCAGCAAAATTATTCCCGCTGCTATCCAGTAACCATAAGTTCGCAGAACATCTATAAGGGTTATCTTTCCCAGATCCTTATACGGACCGATATGCAGCTCTTTTAAGCATTCACGCACGCTCTGATAGTTTTGGGGAATTGTCCAGCCATAACATTTCCCGGCAAATGCAGCAGCAGAATCAGATGGCATTTTAATAAGGGCGGCTGCAACCTTTTCAGCAATTTCACAGCGAACATGTTTAACCCTTGCAAAGGGCCATTCAGGATATTTGCGTGTTGAATGAAGAAAGGGCAAATCTGAACCTGATCTAAGACCGGAGTTAAACACGTAAAAATTTTCTAATTTAATCTTTCCTTCTGAATCCATTCTCTCTAAGGTATCACTCCTTACTGTGCCGGCATCAACTATGCCGTTTTGAACCGCATAAACAACCTTGTCTTGTGTGCCGCCGAATTTAAGCTCTTTAAAATCAGTAAATGGATCAATCCCCTCTGCTTTCATTTCCCGCCATGCCATAAGCCAGCCTCCAAAAGAAAAGCTGGAAACACCCATAAATTTTTTACCTTTAAGATCCCTTAAAGTTTGCATTTCTTTTCTGTCTGCTCTGCAAAAAATAACTCCACTATATGTTTTGCATATATTTCCAAAGCACTCATTTTTTAATGTGGCAATCCTGTTAGCCCCGTACTGAAATTCAACTTCCACATAAGAGGATGAGTTCGTCAAAATAAAGTCAACCTCTTTATTTTTAACGGAATCTATGCTCTGATTATAATCAAGTGGTATTATTATAAACTGCCTGCCGGAAATTTTTTCCGACAGAT
>JASFBJ010000370.1 GCA_030149585.1 Desulfobacterales bacterium
TTCCCATTTTGTTGATTGAGCACGACATCGGCGTGGTTATGGACATTGCCGATCGGATCGTGGTTCTGGATTTCGGCAAAAAAATTGCCGATGATCCGCCTGAAGCAATAAGAAATAATAATGCGGTTATTAAAGCCTATTTAGGAGAAGGAGCTTAACTCGGGTTGTTTTAGCCGCAGCCGACTGGCAAATAATAAACTGAATTTATGGCATTTATAATCTGCTTATAGATATAAATGCTGAATTTCAAAACATATTTCAATAGACTTTCAGATAAATATCTGAGCAATAGCCTTTCACATATTTAACTGACAGCCTATCTCGGGAGTTTGCAATGCCGAATAATACACTTCCCAAACTGTTTTTAAATAAATGTCTGGAATATGGCGAAAACAAAATAGCCATGCATCGTAAGGATTATGGAATCTGGAATAAATATACATGGAAAGATTCCCATGAAAATGTCAAATATTTTTCCTTAGGATTAATCAGCCTGGGTCTCAAAACCCAGGAAAAAGTTATAATTATCGGAGATAACGACCCTGAATGGTTTTGGGCAGCCTTTGCAGTGCAGTCTGCAAGAGGAACGGTTACCGGTGTTTTTCCAGATTGCACTGCCTCGGAACTGGAATATTTTGCAATCAATTCAGACACTGTTTTTGTGGTGGCTGAAGATCAGGAGCAGACCGATAAAGTACTTGAAATTAAAGAAAAAAATCCGGCAATTCGCAAGGTGATTTATTGGGATCCAAAAGGAATGTATATTTATAAGGATGATCCATTTATAATGGATTTTACTGAAGTTATCTCAATCGGCCGGGAGTATGAAAAAACTCATCAGGGATTATTTGAAAAAAATGTTGCCGACGGAACTCCAAAAGACATTGGAGTATTGCTCTATACTTCCGGGACAACCGGATCAAAGCCCAAGGGAGTTATGGGCTCACAGGCCTATCTTGTCGCGGCCGGTGAAAGCTGGTGTTCGGTTGATAAATGGTCACCGGATGATAACTATGTATCCTATATCTCCCCTGCCTGGGGAACTGAATGGATCATGGGCATTTCCAGCGCATTAAGAGAGGGCACTACCATCTTTTTCCCTGAAAAACCTGAAACTGTTCAATCTGATATCAGAGAGGTTGGTCCTGAGATTGTTTTTTACAGCGCCAGGCTCTGGGAAGATCTAAACGCCATGATCCAGATGAAAATATCTGACTCTCTTCCTTTATTCAGATATATTTTTAATAAGGCTATTAAGGTTGGTTATCAGTTTGTTGATGCCAAAATTGGAAAAAAACCGATCAGCGTCCTCACCAGCTTAAAATATAAAATTGCCGACTGGATTATTTTTCGCCAGTTAAGAGACCGCATTGGACTTGCCAATATCAAATGGGCGTATACGGCAGGAGCCCTGATCAGCCCTGAAATAGTAAAATTTTTTCATGTAATAGGCATTAATTTTAAACAAACTTATGGCCTTACGGAAGCGCTGACAAACACAGTTCATCGTGATAATGAAGTTCGGCCTGAAACCTGCGGTACACCTATTCCAGGCAATGAAATAAAAATATCCGATTCAGGAGAGCTTTTGGTTAAACCACCGGTTCCATTTTCAGGTTATTATAAAAAGCCTAAAGAGTCCAAAGAGATGTTTAATAAAGAGGGGTGGCTGAAAACCGGAGATTCAGCCTCAATTGATAAGGATGGTCAGTTGATTGTATATGGCCGACTTAAAGAGCTGATTTCACTGGGTGAGGACAAAATGTATTCACCTGAATTCATGGAAACCCGCCTGCGTTTCAGCCCCTATATAAAGGATGCCATGACCATTGGCGGCCATGGCAAGCACTCTTTTGTAGCAGCGATTATCATTATTCATTTAGAAAATATGGGAAAAATTGCTGAAGACAAAAATATCGCTTATACCACATTTGCTGATTTATCTCAAAAAGCTCTGGCATACGAGCTTATTGCCAGGGAAGTAAATCATGTCAATTCGCTGGTCCCTGAATGGAGTAAAATTCAAAAATTTATGCTGATGCCGAAAGAGTTTGACGCTGATGAGGCAGAGTTGACCCGTACCAAGAAGCTCAGGCGTAAATATCTGGCAGAAAAATATGGCGATATTATTGAAGCTCTATTTTCCGATACAAAAACAATGGAAGTAAAATCAGAGATTGCCTACAAAGACGGAAGAACCGGTTTTATAAAAAACAGGGTTCAAATTATATCTGTTTAAGGCATAAGATATTTATTTGAAATTGGAAATAATTCAATCTGAATCCTTTTTTGAGCAGGTGTCAGACAGGAGGAAATAAATGTTAGATTTTTTAAATGCAATTGTCAGCGGGATATTACTGGGAGGGATTTACTCACTTGTTGCTCTTGGTGTAGTAATTATTTATAAATCTTCAAAAATATTAAGTTTTACTCAGGGGGGCTTTCTGGTCATGGGTGCCATTAGCGGCTGGGCAATGCTGGGACCGTTCGGGCTTCCGCCTTTCATAGGCATTACTCTGGCTCTGGCAATATGTACTTTTCTGGGTTATATCGTTAATCGGCTGGCCTTAAGGCCCATTATCGGCGAGCCCCTAATGACCTCGATTTTGATTACGATCGCACTTTCCTGGCTTTTTGACTCATTATCCATTATTGCCATTGGCGGCAAGCAGAGGGCCTTTCCAATCCAGATAAGCAACAGCCAGCTAAACATTGCCGGCATTAGTCTTTCGGTAGCCATGCTGCTGTGTTTTCTGATAGCCTTGGGTCTTTTTATTTTTTTTATTCTTTTTTACCGTTATCACCGGGTGGGACTTGCCATGCGCGGCACTGCCGAAGACCATGAAGTCATGCAGAATCTGGGAATAAAGGTTAAAAATATGCTGGATTACTCATGGATGATTGCCGCCCTGTGCGGAGGAGTCAGCGGAATTTTGCTTGCCAGCATAATAAGCGTAAATATTAATCTATCCACTATCGGTCTGACTGCTCTGGTTGTTGTTTTAGTAGCCGGCCTGGAATCAATTCCCGGTGTTTTGATAGTAGGCCCCATGATCGGTATTCTGGAAAATCTGGCAGTTTACCTGGATCCCTATGTTGGGGGAG
>JASFBJ010000371.1 GCA_030149585.1 Desulfobacterales bacterium
CTTCTTTCCGGTTCAGCCATTTGATAAATTTTTGCGCATCGTTCCATGAAACACAAGTTACAGGATGACGATTTGTTTGAGAAAATCCCGGATTGTTCCAATATGTCCCTTTTTTCTTTTGCCATTTTTTCCCTGTCCAAATATAAGCGCCTCCACCTGTTTCTGCTTCAGACTTATAGCCTGTATCTTTTACGAATGATTTCCATTGTTCGATTGTTACCTCGGTAGTCTGCATATAAAATCCCCTGGTCAGGGTAACTTTATGCTGTTTTTCACGATCATACCTGCCGGATTCATTCGATGGACTTCCCATCATAAAAGTTCCGGGTTTGATATATACAAACTCCTGACCGATGCTGTTGGTAAAGCTTTTTCTCTGCTGTGCGGCTGCAACCGGTTTTAATCTTTGGTAAGCCCGATCTGTTTTATGGGCTTTTTTATAAAAAGCCAGTTGTTCCAGAATAGTTGTCACACTGTTTTTATCAAGATAATGGATCAATTTTTTGGCTGTATAAGATTTAAAACGGGCAATATTCTTATCTAATTGTCTGCTTTGCGCAATAAGATGCATATGGTTTTCAAGGATGACGTATGCGTAAATTTTCATCTCATCCTGCGATAAAAAATGCAATGAGTTTAACAGGATTGTGACTGTTTCCGGACGGGTGAAGACCGGAATCCAGTGCAATACCGTGCATGTCATGAAATGTGGCGCATTGGGTTTGGTGATTTTATATCGGCTTTTTCCCGTTTTTTATTCCGTATGCATTCCCTCGCTGGAGCGTGGGAACGAGCTTTAAAACCTGGTTCCCATGCTCTTGCGTGGGAACCCATACCCCGGCTAAAACCTGGTTCCCATGCTCCAGCGTGGGAACCCATACGTTGTTACAAAATGATTTTCTATTTTTCAAGCTGAATCTCAACCCGTCTGTTAATCTGTTTATTTGCAGCGGTTGTGTTGGATATAAGGGGCATGGCCTCGCCATACCCCAAAGCCCTGAAATTATCCGGCATTATATTGAAATTGGCGGTCAGATACTGTTTAACAGCCAAGGCCCTGCTCAGGCTAAGACCAAGGTTATACCGCTCTGTTCCGTCCGAGTCTGTATGCCCATTGATTGCAATATTTCTGCGGCTCAGATTTTCAGATTCAAGGGCATTTCCAAGTTCTCGAAGCAAAGGGTATGATTCCGGCTGGATTATATATGAATTAAAATTAAATTCTATTTTTAAATTAACCCTGGGCCTGTTATCTGTGCTGCTTACCACCACGATATTTTTTATGGTTTCGGTCTCTTTCTTTTCATAAATCACAATACTTCTTTTTTTTTCTTTCCAGCCTTTTGGGATAAATCCTCTTGTGCATGAAACAGGCCTGGTCAGCTCCTTTACGATTTCATCTGCTGTAGATTGAAACCCGGCTTCCTGTGCATAAAGCGCAGCAACAGGAAATATTGCTGCTAAAAAAATCGTCAATAATAATTTGTGCATAATTCCTCCTTTATACAAATATTTTATTCAAAAATCCAGGTAACAGGCTGAAAATTCCCAGTTCCTTAAGTTATATGTCCCAGGCGCAAAAGGTTTAAGGGAATCGGTTCTGTTGGAATCCCCTTGATTTCTCCTGCATTCCGGTTTCGGGTAAGTATTTTGCTGTTTGGATATTTTGATATTTGCTTAAGCTCTTTGGGCCGAAGCTGTTTTGTCCATTTAATTTCAACAGGCCAGAACTGTTTTTGGTCGATATAGGCAATATCAACTTCTCCCTTTGCTTTGATATAGAATGTAGGAAATTTTCTTTGGAAATGATTTATAATACAGGATTCAACGATTTTACCGCAATGTTCAGATGATTCAATTAAAGGGCATAGCAGCATATCATAGGGATCTTTGCATGGGTGCAGCCAGGCATTTACCGCGTGATAAATAAAAGGATCTGAAAATATTAGTTTTCTGGCCTTTTTGGGAGCTGCCGCAAGTTTGTCTTCCAGCAGAGCGGATTGCACATATAATACATTCATTGATTCAAGAATTTCTATATAATCGGCAATGGTTTTCGGGTGATCAATGGAAAGATCTTTGGAAAGAGAATTCCAGGTAATCTGAGTGCCGTAACGTTTAATGACTCCGCCAAGTATCTCCATTAAATTATGTTCCTGTTTGTTACGTTTCAGCATATCACCACGGATCCAGTCGCTGTAAGTTGAAAACGTTGCCGGAAGAATTTTGTTATACATGGCCATATCGTTAATGGCGGTCAAAAAGCCGCCATGCATCAGATATTTTTTAAATTCTTCATAAAGAAGATTAATCCGGTTGCGCACGGCAATTTTATCATCTTCAACAAGAAGGCATATTTCATTATTTGTGATTCGATTGTTGAGTTTTACATATTCATAAAAATCAAGGGGAAAAAGATGAAAATCAACAGTATCCGAAAGCCCGCGTCTTCCTGGAAATCGCATCCTTGCCTCTTTTATAACAACAAGATCCGAACCGGTTAATACCAGTATAACATTTTCCAGAAAACCAGTGTCTGCCAAATATTTTATACCTTTATCCCAGTTCTTGATATAGGTGATCTCGTCAAGCAGGAGATACTGTAGATTTGCTTTTTCTGAAACATCGCCTGTAATTTGTAAGGAATCGGTTATTATTCTTATAAGAGCATGGTGGTCATCTATCAATTCCCCTGTAAAATAAGTGATGCATTCAGGTGGAAAACCGTTTTCGATCAAATGGGCCATCCACTGTTTGAGCAGTGTGGTTTTGCCTATCTGCCGGCCTCCGGTAATTGTGTATATGCCCGGTATTTTTTTCGGCAACTGGTCAATCAGCGCAGATTTATAAACAAGCTTCTGCCTGTTTAATACCCTGAAATTCGGATCCTGCTTTATAAAAATATCCAGACCCTCTATATGCAGGTTATGGGGTGAAAAACGGATATCCATTATGTCCTCTTTGTTGTTTTTTAGTCAGAGCCCTATGAATAAATTTAGTCAATAGGGAATGACTAAAAAAGTCAACAATTTTTCAGTCTGATTTTCGGCATCCTTCAAATTTAGTTTACACTTTTTAGATGTTGCTTCTTGCCTG
>JASFBJ010000372.1 GCA_030149585.1 Desulfobacterales bacterium
CTTTCCACCGCCGGCAGTTATGGAACTTGGCAATGCAACCGGATTTGATTTTCAGTTACAGGACCGCGGCGGTCTGGGTCATGAAAAATTGATAGCTGCCCGGAACCAGCTCCTCGGTATGGCGGCACAAGACCCAAGATTGGTCAGGGTCCGGCCCAACGGCATGGAAGATGTCCCCGAATACTACATTGATGTTGATTGGGACAAGGCAGGTGCCCTCGGGCTTTCCATCAGCTCCATTAACAATACCATAGCAGCTGCCTTTGGCAGTGCCTACGTAAACGATTTTATCCAGGCAGGGCGGGTCAAACGGGTCTTTGTCCAGGCTGATGCCCCCTATCGTATGCTGCCCAAGGATTTAAAAAAGCTCTATGTTCGTAATAATATCGGCAGGATGGTCCCTTTTGCTTCTTTTGCCTCCGGACACTGGGCTATAGGCTCTCCCCAACTGGAGCGGTTTAATGCCTTCCCCTCCATCAATATCTGGGGTGAACCAGCACCGGGATACAGCTCAGGTGAAGCCATGCAGGCCATGGAAGAGCTTGTTGCAAAGCTGCCCCAGGGAATCGCCTATGATTGGACCGGGTTATCCTACCAGGAACGGATGGCAGGCTCCCAGGCACCTCTTTTATATGCATTTTCCATTTTTGTAGTCTTTCTTTGCCTTGCAGCCCTGTACGAGAGCTGGCCCATTCCCATTGCAATTCTGATGTGTCTGCCCCTTGGAGTCATTGGAGGCGTTATTGCTTCGACAATGCGGGGAATGCCCAATGATGTTTATTTCCAGATCGGACTTCTGACCACTCTGGGTCTGACCACCAAGAACGCTATTTTGATTGTCCAGTTCGCCAGGGCAAGGGTAGATGAAGGGGCAAGGCTGATAGATGCAACTCTGGAGGCCGCCAAATTGAGACTGCGCCCCATTATCATGACTTCACTGGCCTTCGGGTTCGGCATCCTGCCCCTTGCGCTTGCCGACGGAGCCGGATCAGGCGCCCAAAGAGCCATTGGCACCGGCGTACTGGGCGGGATGGTGACATCTACTTTTCTGGTGGTTTTGTACGCACCTCTTTTTTACGTAATGATCTATAAAGCGATGGGCAAACATAGAAAAAGCGTAACCATGAAGCATGTAAATGAAAGTACATCAGGAGAGCAATCACATGAATAGGCAATTATGGTTTCTACTTATTGGAATCGGATTCTTTTTGAGCAGCTGTTCCCTTGCCCCGAAATACACACAGCCCCAGGCACCGATCCCGGTGCAGTGGCCTCAGGGTGAAGCTTACGGGAATGGCTCGGCAGTAAATCAGACAATGACGGTTTCAGAACTGAGTTTAAAGGAATTTTTTACCGATCCAAAGCTTCAAAAGGTTATAGAGACAGCTTTGACCAACAACCGTGATCTGCGACTTGCCGTCTTGAATGTAGAAAGAGTGCGCGCACTTTACGATATCCAGAAGGTTGATCTGTTACCTACTGTTAATGTAGTGGGCAGTGGAAGCAAACAGCGTGTGCCTGCTGATCTTTCTGCTACAGGAAAATCAATGACAATGGAGCAATACGGAGTCAATATGGGCATTGCTTCCTGGGAGATCGATTTTTTCGGTCGTATCCGCAGTTTGAAAGACCGGGCACTGGAAGAATATCTGGCCACAGACGAGGCTCGTTGCAGCGCACAGATTGCATTGGTGTCCGAGGTTGCCAGGGTGTACCTGACCCTTGCTTCGGATCTGGAAAACCTTAAATTAGCCCAGTCCACCCTTAAAGCTCAGCAGGCCTCCTATAGTTTAATTCATAAACGTTATGAAATCGGAATTGCAACTGAAATTGATCTGTATCGCGCACAAACCCGGGTGGATGCGGCCCTAAGAGATGTCCCCCGTTTCACGCAACTTACGGCACAGGATAAAAATGCGCTGAACCTTCTAGCCGGATCTCCAGTACCGGAAGATATCCTGCCGAAGGATCTGAGCAGCATCAGCCCTTTCAAGAAAATTTCTCCAGGTTTGTCCTCTGATACGATTCTGACCCGGCCTGATATTATGGCGGCTGAACATCGGCTCAAGGGGGCGTATGCCTATATTGGAGCAGCTCGGGCGGCCTTATTTCCCCGTATTTCTCTAACCACCTCTGTCGGAACTGCCAGCGATGAATTGTCAGGCCTGTTTAATTCCGGTTCAGGCGCCTGGAACTTTGCGCCGCAGATAGTTATGCCGATCTTTGATGCTCGCACCTGGGCCGCACTGCGGGTTAGCAAAACCGATCAAAAAATTGTCCTGACTCAGTATGAGAAGGCCATTCAAACAGCTTTCAGGGAGGTAGCAGATGCCCTTGCCGTGCAGGGCACAATAAATCAGCAAGTATCTGCACAACAATCTCTGGTCAATGCGACTGAAAAAACATATCATCTCTCAAATAAACGCTATACCGTTGGGATTGACGGCTACCTGAGCGTGCTTGATGCTCAACGATCACTCTATGCACAGCAGCAGGTGCTTATTGGGCTCCGCCTGGCTGGGCTTGCCAATCAGGTGAGGCTTTACGCAGTATTGGGCGGCGGCAGTATGCATAGTCTGGAATAAGAAGGGTAACTCTAATTTTTTTTCGAAAACTCAAGTACATATTAAACATTAAACCGGAAATTAAGGTGGGGTTTGGGGGCTGGTTCCCAATTAAAATTGACAGAATTCATTATTAATCTGTATTTTCATAAATTTCTATGGGTGGAACATACTCCAAAGATTCATGCAATCGTTTATTGACGTAAAAATCAAAGTATTTAGAAATAATTAGCCTCTCAGTTTTACCTTCTTCCAAATCTTAATTTTATTACTTGCGTATCAAATTTTATTCTTCTGCAATAGACCAAACATAATACATTATTGTCTTCATGGTAAAAAATACCATGAAGACAATAATTAAATGCGCCAATTGCGGGAGAAAGGTTCCTGGTAATCCTCGTGTAAAAAGCCAAAAATACTGCAACAGGAAAGCCTGCCGGCGTGTCAGAAAAAACAAATGGAAACAAAGCAAAATAGGACGGAAAGGGGGACGGGGTTGAAATTACGCGTTTCTAATCTTTCAGAGACAAG
>JASFBJ010000012.1 GCA_030149585.1 Desulfobacterales bacterium
AACCGTCAAAAGTGTAAACTGTCGTTGGCCATTAATGAAGGATGCCGCTTATTTTCCTAATTTTGTCATTTTTAAATTTGCGTAATTTAACCTGGTTTTATCAATTATTGCATCAAGCAGTTCCGCGCCAAAAAGATTTGATCCCCTTAAATCTGTTTCAGTTAAATCAGCTTTTTCAAGAGTTGCCTGAAAAAGATTCATGCTGACGCATTTAGCCTGCCTTAAATTCGCCTTTGATAAACGCGCAAATTTTAAATCCGCACCTGCAAAATTTGCAAAACGCAGAGAGCAGGCAGCAAAATTGGCGCCTTCCATCTTTGAAAAAGAAAAATCAGCTCCATCAAGTTTGGCTTTTTCCCAGATTGAATATGGACCAATTACGTTTTTAAAAATACCTTCACTAAAATCAGTATTGCCTGATACCCGCAGTTCAGTGATATTTGCATCACTCATATCAATTTTTTTTCCCTCAGCCCCTTCAAAACTCGAAGAAAACAGATTTGCAGCTTGAAAATCGGTCTTATTTAAAATTGATCCTGAAAAATCCGCTGTTTCACAAAAACTGTTTTTTAAAGAAGCCCTGCTAAGATCAGCCTTGAAAAAGCCGGCATTTTTTGCCTTAATATTATCCAGAATAGCGTTTTGAAAAAGAGCGCTGTCGCAAATCGCATCTTCAAAATTTGACCCGCTTAAATCAGATCTCCTTAAATCAGCTTCCGTTAAATCAGCATCCTTTAAAATAGCATCTTTGATTAAGGTTTCCGAAAGATTAGCTTTTGAAAGATCAGCGCCGCTTAAATCAGCCTTTGAAAGATCTGATTTTTTTAAATTTACGCCTGACATAATTGCATCTTTAAAATCAAGCCCCTTAAGATCAAGTTCTGAAAGATCAAGCTTGCGAAGATCTTCACCGGCAAATCCAGCACCTTTTAAAATCCGTTCCTTTATTTTTTCACGGGTTAAAGGTAATGGGGCCGTCTCTTTTTCAAGGCCAAGCTCTTTTAAAACGCGGGCTTCATCTTCCAGATCCTTTGGGCTAGGTTCAGGGAGCTTTTCATCTGGATCAATTCCAGCTTCAAGCATGGCGGCTTTTATTTCCTCTTTTGCTTTTACAAGCTCTTTTTCAATATTAACGGGCTCATCTTCAATCTCAAGGTCTTGTTCTATTTCAAAAGGTTTTTCTTCTTCGAGAAATTGTTTTAAGAATAGATCGTAATAAAATTCTTTTGATCGGGATTTTTCATTAATTTTTTCAGAGGCAATAAAAATATGCTTTATTTCCTCATAATCTTCAGACAAAATATCTGTTACACCCCGCCAGACCAGTACCAGTTTTTCAGCGTCCATATCTACCCAAAGAGTATCAAGGTTCAGCCTGATTTCAGTAAAATACAGGGGGTTATAATCAGAATCATCTGGTTTGTTATGAGCATCTGATTTATACACAAAAGCGCGAGCTTTAATACCCGGCAGACAGCTTTTATATTTTAAATATTTGCAATGCAGATTTTCAAAATAGAGAGACTCATCTCCTTTAAGATACCCGTCAACCTGCATATCGAAAGGAGCAGCATTATAATAGCCCCAGTCAAAATCTTTGGGAAACCATGGCCAGCGCTCCTTTTGCCAGCTGCCTTTATATGTGCCGAGTTTTGAACTGCGCTGCTGCCACAAACTGGAAAAAGGCCCAAAGCCAGCAGGCTCAGGTTGTTTGCCGGATGAATCAACAAGATTTCTTAAATCCTCAATATTCGGCAAAGGCCGGACCTTTGCCCCTGCCTTATCTATTATTTTCGAATATCCCTTGCCGACTGGATTTTTATTATATCCAGAGCCCCCAAAACTTCTTTCATATCTTAGCTCCATCCTGGTAAAAGGTATTGGATCTGATATGGTTCTTGTTATTGGATTCCAAAAACGGTTACCAAAAATCCCGATTATTTTGGATCTCTTTCCCACCTGAAAAGTTGCCTGATTTGCTTTAACCGGCTTTCCGCCCGGAGAATAACATGTACCTGCCAAAAGCAGGTCAGCCCTGGGTTTAAAATACGCAAAATCAGATTCATAACGACTGCTTCCATTGCCTTCATCATCATCAGGATAAAGTTCATCACCTGTTGTAAAAAACTGTTCATTGGAAATAACAGCGACACCATCTGAAACAAGATCAAAAGTGCCCTTAATAATCAAGGTTAAAGAGTGTCCCGGGAAACCGATTCTTCCTGCAAATGGAGCAAATAGGAATGGGGTCTGGTTGATAATTTCCATTTTTTAGTCCGACTTAAAATTTTGAGCTTTCATTTTTCTTGTAACCTCAAGATTTTCCATAATTTTGGTATTTTCAGTAATGGTGGTATCTCCATCAATAGCAATTTTACTTCCAAGCCTGATTTCCGATCCGTCTGTAATCAGATCAATCCTGCCGGCGTCAATTTTAACACCGCTTGGTGTAATGGAAATAGTACTTGCACCGCAAACAAGTTTGATCTCAGCTTTGCCCTTAATTTCATTTATAGGCGCTTCAAACACTTTTCTTACAGCAGATTTTTCATAAGATAGATTTGCACAATTTGAAATTTTTGCCCCCACAAAAAGTTCTTGAGTAACAGCAAGACTTTTTGAGGATTTAGCGCCAACATATTGTTCAGCAGTTAACCCAAGCACAAATTTTTCACTAAGCTTCCCCAAATCATAATATTGAGCAGTACCATCTACTGTTCTTTTTTCATCACCGGTTATATGTATTTTCCGATTGCCTTCGACTTTATGGTTTTCAGGACCTCCATGAACAGTTATTTTTCTTTCACCAGTAACCTCTCTTTTTTCACCGCCGCTATTAATGGTGTGAGTTAATCCTTTTCCTATTATTATTGTTTCTGAACCATCAACTGTTAGATTTCTATTATTGACTACATTATATTTTTGTTGCCCGCCGATTTTAACCTTATCAGCCCGACCAACATTTATCACTCTATCACCATCTGTAGTTTCAAATATATTCCCCTCATTTGGCGCACCAATTGAGATTATGGAATTTTCAGTTGGTGAAGAAAGATGTATCTGCTGACCCCCGTCATTATCTTCAAGCCGAATCTGATTTCCCCCACCGGTTCTTATCATACTCTGGGTCTGGTTGCCTCCTCCAACAGGGCTCATAGTGTCAGGATTCGGCACAGAGCCTGCGATAATCGGCCGGTCAGGATCGCCATCCATAAAGGTCAATATTACTTCTGTTCCTTTATGCAAAGGAAAGTGCATGCCGTAATTAGCACCGGCATATGGCTGAGCCATTCTGATCCATCGCGAAGCGCTTCCTCCTGAATTTTCACTGCGATCAAAAGGAAGAATTACCTTATAACGGCCCTCATCATCAATTTCAGCATATTCCCCATCTCCGGATGCATCAACAGTGGCATTCATTGTGCCGTAAAAACGTGGTTTTGATGTTTTTCTTTCAGGACGGTACTGGGTCTGGGCTGGAATAGCCGTAAAACTATTACGGTATCCTGATTCAAATCCATCATCAATGATTTCATCATATTCCGCACCTGAAAGAAAAGCGCCCTGTTTCCCCTCATGCCGAACCTCTGTCACAAGGTATTGCTGATTATTGCTATCCCTGTAATGTTCGGATAAATTAAAAAAATAGCCGGCTCTTAAATTTGCGGCCGTACTTTCACCATAATATACCTTTTCATTGCATAACAGCTCCTGGGCTCTTATTGCAGCCAGAGCACTACCCTCCTCAGGGGTTTTATAATGATCTCCGTAATTATAAACCGTACCCCTGCCGTCAGTCGCATCTACATCA
This sequence comes from Desulfobacterales bacterium, assembly GCA_030149585.1. Classification (GTDB taxonomy): domain Bacteria; phylum Desulfobacterota; class Desulfobacteria; order Desulfobacterales; family JASFBJ01; genus JASFBJ01. The sequence continues at coordinate 3,812 of JASFBJ010000012.1, forward strand.
GCCTCGCAGCTCAGATCAAGGGTTGGTCTGCGATAATTATAATCCTTTAATAAAACTTTTTCAGGAAGCATTTTTTGCCTGCATGTGAAAGCACTTATAAAGCCTTCTTCCTCTGACTGCATGCCTGAAGGAATTCTATAATAAATAGTTGTATCACCCTGGACATTCCCGTGTGAAGTGGAACTGTCGGTAATAATTATTTTATCTGTATTATCAGTTTGCTCAAAATAATAGTACAGGCCGTCACGCTCCATCCATCTTGAAATAAAATCAAAATCAGATTCCCGAAACTGGCAGATATATTCCCATGAAGAGTAATTGCCGGTAAGCCTCAACTCAAAATCATTTGCAGTTAGGCCGGCCTGGATAAAAACTTCTTCTATTATATCAGGAACACTTTTTTCAAGAAAAAGCTGGTTATCCCTGTAAAGATCCGCCTGCCAGATTCTTGGGACCAGAATCGCCCTGTAAAATATCTTCTGGTTGACTTCCTGAAGCTGTTCAAATTTGGAAATAATCCCATTGAATTGAAATTCAAGTTCACCACTTAATATTGTGAAGGTGGCTGGATTTTTCAGCATCTCTTTTAAATCAATTTCAGGGTCTTCAGCTACCAGGGTAATATCAAATTCATATAATTTGGATATGCTTTCAACTCCCTTAAACTGCACAACATGAAAGGTATCTTCCTCTGGAAAGCCACTTGATACAAAAATAAACCGATTAATTATCTCAACAGTCATTTTTTAACCTAAAGCAAACGCCTTTAAAAAAATGTTTATATTTCCAAATAGTTATTCTTTAAAATCAATTATAAAACCACCATCTGCACCTAAATCCAGCTCAACCAGAGAGGGCAGTTTACCTTCACTCATGCCGGCTAATATCTTTTGTGACATTTTGGGCATGATGGTATTGCTCATGATATAATCAATATTTCTCGCGCCGGTCTCAACCTCTGTGCAACGGGCAGCTATCTGATCCACCACGGCCGGAGTGTAGGTCATTTTCATTTTATGAATTTCCGCCAGACGTTTTACCAGTTTGTCGAGCTTTAGAATTATAATCATCTTTAAAATATCCGGGCTTAGTGTAAAATAGGGGATCACTGTCATCCGTGCCAGTAAAGCCGGCTTAAAATGATTGCTTAAAACGGGCCTGACAGCAGCAGTCAGGGTTTCAATGGACGGAATCTGTTCACCTGAACACATTTCCGTGATTATATCAGTAGCCAGATTACTGGTTAAAAAAATAACCGTGTTTTTAAAATTAATAAGACGTCCCTCACCATCAGAAAGCATACCCTTGTCAAATACCTGGTAAAAAAGATTCATCACTTCCAGATGACCTTTCTCCACTTCATCCAGCAATACAACGGAGTATGGTCTTTGACGCACGGCTTCAGTTAAAACACCACCCTCGCCAAAACCAACATATCCGGGAGGCGATCCAATCAAACGGCTGACTGTGTGTTTTTCCTGAAATTCGCTCATATTGATGGATACCATAAAATTTTCACCGCCAAACAAAAGATCTGCAATTGCAAGACCGGTTTCTGTTTTACCCACTCCAGAAGGACCTGCCAGCAAAAAAACTCCCAAAGGCTGATCTGGATCTTTAATCCCTGATTTAGCGCTTTTTATAACACTGGCAATAATCTTAAGGCCTTCATCCTGGCCTTTAATACGCTTTTGAAAATTCTCGTCCAGGTTTAACATATTCCCTGCTTGATCCCGCATAACTTTGCCAAGAGGTATTCCAGTCCAGTCTGAAACCACTTTGGCAACCACATCCGGGTCAACCTCCGTGCGAATCATGGGAAAATCCTGCTGAATATCTTCCAGCTCAGCGCTGATTTTCAGGATCTGCTCCTTTAAGCTCTCTGTTTTGGCCGGGTCTGACTGTACATCATCAGCAATAGTTTCATAAAGTGCTTTGCGCAGCTCAATGAGTTTATGGGCAAGGCTTTTCTCATTTTGCCAGCGCTCATTTAATTTTTCAAGCTCAATGGATAATAATTTCAGGTGGTCCGCAAGCTCGGTTTTTCTTTCCTGATCTATTTCAAGACCGTGCAATTCATCTCGGCTAAGTGCCTTTTCTTCCCGCCTTAAAGCCTGAATTTTTCTTTCAGTATCTTCCACCACATCAGGTTTGGCAGTCAAAAGAACTTTAACCCTGGCAGCACTTGTATCCAGCAAATCCACGGCTTTGTCGGGCAGCTGACGTCCTGAAATATAGCGGCTGGAAAGCTCGGCAGCAGCTTCAATGGCATCATCTCTTACCACAACCTGATGGGCCATCTCATATTTTTCCTTAAGTCCCCGTAAAATTAAAACTGCTGTCTCCTGTGATGGCTCATCCAGTTTAACAAGCTGAAAACGGCGCGCCAGGGCCGCGTCTTTTTCAAAATATTTCTTATATTCAGACCAGGTGGTAGCAGCCACTGTTCGCAATTCGCCCCTGGCAAGGGCAGGTTTAAGCAAATTGGCGGCATCGCTCATACCAGCCGAGCCGCCCGCTCCGATCAGGGTATGGGCCTCGTCAATGAATAAAATAATCGGTTTTTCCGAAGCTTTAATCTCATTAATAACTGATTTCAAGCGATTTTCAAATTCTCCTTTCATACCTGCCCCAGCCTGTAAAAGCCCCATATCCAGACCCATAATGGAAACATCTTTTAAAATATCAGGCACATCTTCTTGAACGACCCTTAAAGCCAGACCTTCCACAACAGCAGTTTTACCAACGCCTGCTTCGCCGACCACAATTGGATTATTTTTGCGGCGACGGGCTAAAATATCCACCATCTGACGAATTTCCAGGTCACGGCCAAAAACAGGATCAATCTCCCCTTCCCTGGCTTTTTGGGTAAAGTTTTCGCAAAATCTGGCCAAAGCAGTAGAATCTCCGGCAGGTCCTGTTTCAATCGCCTTTTCGCCCCTTAATACCCTTTTTTCCTTTGAATTTTTGACAATCTCCCAAAAAACAGCCATTAATTTCTCTTTGCTGATACTTGTTAAAAGATCCACATAAGTCCCCGTACCAAAGCGGGCAGGACTGGTCAGCAATGCCAGCAGCAAAGAACCTGATCTTATTTTGCTTTCATCCAGTTCAACAGAGGCAATCAGCCAGCTCTCCTGTATCAACTCCATCAACACCGGCGAAAAAACAGGTTTGGCTGCATTGCCTGTTTTAAAATCTTCCAGACTTTGTTCAACTGCCTTTTGCATCTTACCAGCTTCAATATCAAAATCATGCAAAATCAGACAAAGATCAGCAAGGGGATCTTCCAGGAGCTTGGCAAAAAAATGTTCCACCGTCACTTCATAATGCGTGCGGGATACACATAATCCGGCTGCCGCCTCCAGACAACGGGTGCAGTACAGGTTCAAGCGTTCTAAAAGAGCTTTGATGTCAACCGATACCATTTAGGTAACCTCCTGTTGTGTTTTTTTTTATAGACCGTCACATAAATAATTTTACTGCGTTATCGGTCGGAGATATACTATCAGTATTATCTCCTCTCTCTGGCCTTGTGAAATTAATTATGTGACAATCTATATATATATATAATCATCTGGCCTGTGAAAACACTGTCCTAACCTCAGCCAGTTCCTTACCTGAAAAAACCCATGAGTTCATGCCAAGGTTTGAGCTTGAAGGATCTCCAAGACAAACAGTGTGAGTCTGGCCTCTATCCATAATCAGCTCCAGATCATAGGCCAATGGATCTGAAAGATAAAAATTCGTTAAAAAAACGACCTTATCATAGGTCTTATGTCCCGGGGCAAATTGTTCAAACTCTTTTCTTTTAAGAGGGCCAATGCAAATCCGAAATTTTCCCATCCTGTCGCTGATCTCTTCTCCCAGATAGCTGTTTTTACCAAGACTGCAGCCGGATATACCTAATGCAAGCTTTTGATCAGATGGAATCGCAGCCCGCCGTTTAACGCAGGGTATAATTTCAATTTTAACCCCATTTAGAGCATCTCTTAATAAGGTGGTAAGACCTGAAGCTGAACGTGGAAACTGGGTAAAAAGGCCAATATAGCGCAGCAAAGAATAGGAATTCCTGTCTGTAATTGTCTGCCTGAATTCTTTTTCGCCAAGACCAAGCAGACAGAAAAGCCTTTCAAGATGCAGGACGTTTTTTTCTTCCCTAATCTGCAAAAACTGGTTATATTTACCAAGGCATTGATATAATAATTCAAAAAGGCGCTGATTAAATATATCGATGAAATCTCTGGAAACCGATTCATCCTCTGCTGCTTCCTCGAGAAGTTCTTCCGTATAAAAAGTAGGCAAAGGTGAAGATGTTCCATAAAGCCCCAGCATATTTGCTATAATCAGATATTTGTCCTGATTTTTGTCTTGATTTATATTTGGCAGCACTTCAATCCGGTCAATATCAGCTGCTGGAAATCCCAAATCAAGCTTGGGTCTGACTCTTATATTTGCCGAAATATTTTCAACAGATAATGGCGGGCTGTTTGGAGCTTTGCCAAATCTTTTTAGCAGTCGAATCACCTGTTGAAAGGAAAATTCGCGGCTTTTCTGAAAAAGTTCTCTCCTGAGTTCTGAATTTAAACCAGAAGCCGATCCCCGATTCTGGCTGGCCATTTAATATCTTTTCCTTTGATAACCTCGTTAAAGACAAGGCGGGTATAAGTATTAATTGAGGCATAAGAGCCCATAAAATAATCCAAAATAGAACCAAACAAATACAAATCTCCCGGACCGGCAAAATGGTCAAGACTGGTTCTGATCTTAATCTCTTGTCCCCTCATAATAATTCCATTAATAATGCGGTCCTGGCTGACAGTTGTCACATCTTCCAGACCATCAATTCTTTTGTGGTTGGCAAGAATCATGGCCCGATCCCGACTGTCCTCAAAAAGATAGAGCCTTAGCAGGGCACTCAAATTTTCAACACTGCTCAAAGATACATAGTTAAGCGAAAGATGAGACAAGAGCCGCCATAATAAATTATTTCCAAGAGGCGGCAGAGTGTTGGTGGTGGGCGGCCTGATATTGGAAAATTCCACAAATTGAGGAGAACTGCTCGTTGGCACCCGGATATCTCCGGTTTGCAATTTTTCAGCTAAAAATCCATTGGTGCACTGCAATTTAATAGAAAGGGTCTCAGTCACATGCAGATTTTCATCATCAGGATGGCTCACGCTCAAAAAATGATCCAGCCCCGACCTGACCCTTGATTTACTGGTGGTTACCCGGTAAATAGCCTTTTTGCCGTTGCTGTCGGAAAAAAGTTCAAAGGGCTGATACTCTCTTTTACCGGCAGTCCCTTGCCTAAAGCCGGTTACCTTTTCAATCGTATAAATCTGAAAATGATTTTCATTGGTTCCTGAAGGATGAAGCTGATATTCGGTTTTACGATGATCCAGCCGAACAGGAGTTGCGTCAAAGGGAAAAATATTAATTATAGGGGTAGCTGATAAAACAAAATTCTCTTTTTTAATTCTGGGGGGAATAAAGGGTAATTTTTTAAGTTCAAACCTGATCTCAAATTGATCGCCCTGGCCTCTTTCCTGCCAGTGATCCATTCCAATAAGATCCAGAAACATAAATTTTTCCGGTAAAATAAAATACTCCTGTAAAATGCGATAACCGGGAAAAGAGTTTGAAGGATATGGAATCAGGCTCTGTTCTTCTTCAAAACCGACCGGTTTCAAGTTTTCAGGTGGCAGAATTATTCCCTGTCCTGTTTCATTTGGTGTAATATTAATTTCTCTTACAAAATTGCGCAGCAAATAATAAATATCTGCCGCAACCGCAAGATCTCCTGCTACAAATAATCTTAATTTTTCTGAATGCCAGTCGGAAAGGGTCAGACCCTGAAGTTTAAACTTTAAAATAATCGCGGGCAAGCGCCCGGAAGATTCGACAAAAGCCGCGTCCAGCAATTCCAGAGGATGAACTATTGCCTTAAAACATGTCTGGAATAAACAAGATACTCCTTCTATGGGCACTGATGCCAGTTGTACGCCGGCCGGGATTATCATAGATTGTTTAACAGTCTTCTTAGGGGTAAAGGCTATAATAGAAGTCGATGGAACCGCTCGCAAATAATGAGGCCAAATCAGATGAACAAGTTCATGAATAATTTCAGGAAATTCATCATCCAGCTTTTCACGTAAAAGTCCGGTTAAAAAAGCAACACCTTCAAGCAGTCTTTCCACATCAGGATCAGTGGAATGTCCGCTTAACATGGGCGCCACTGCTGGATGAGCCCTTGAAAATTCAGCGCCCAGCTCCTTTAAATTAGCCAATTCCTGTTGAAAATAACGGTTAAACATTTACTTCCCTTGTGTTAGGAACGAGGACGAATTAATCTTTTAATTCAACCTTTCCGTCAGCATCAATCTGACTTTCAAAAATAATTGGTTTTTTTTCTTTTTCCAGAGCCAGTTGGGCAATAATTTTAAAACTTAATGATAAAAGATCCTCATTATCCTGGACAAAAGAAACCCGAACCCCTTTTAAGCGGGGTTCAAATTTTTGAATTGTTTGCCTGATTGATTTTTCCAGATTCCTTAAAGATTCCGGATATGAACTCATAAAATCAGTCATATCCGGAATCCCGTAGTCATCGGCAATGGGCACACTTCCCTGCCTGGTGTTTAAAACCTTTTGCAAATGACGATGAATTGAGGAAATAATCATTTTCGAATCAGTCCTGGATCTGCGAACAGGATCTTTTTCCCTTGATCTGATTCGATTTAAAAGTCTCTCTTCGCGCATAATAATTCAGCTATGCCCCTGGTCCGTCAGACCAGGAATCGCTACCCGAAGTACCTGCTTTTTCATGGAGCCATGTAATATTTCCATAAGAAAATTTGACTTCATCAAAATGCCATAAGCGCTCATTAGAAGGATCAAGACAATTAGGTATATAGGTTTTCATCCCGGTTAATACTGCATCCTGCAGCTCAACTGAGTAGTAAAGCTCTGGGGCGCCCTCGTCATCAGTGCGGTAAAACTCAATTTTCACACTGTTGAAATGCGTGCCGTTTACAAGATGAAGATAAAGCATTGGAGTTGTTTTATCCACGAGTTTTGTGATAACAAAAGCTCCATGAATTCTTGATCCCGTAGCCTGACCGCTCTGGGGATCTACAGGCCGATTGACTTCATGGGAAAAACCTTCCACCAGAATTTTATCAACAAAATTTTCTCCCTCTCTTTTAAAAGGCCCGATACTGTCCTGAGATGAAGCTCCTTCCGTCATGCTTGATTCTGTAGTTGATTCTAATGTTAAAAATGCTGGATCCGGCATGGTATTACCTCCTTTTTATTGTTTTTTATTATTCTTTATCCAGTTTTCCCACCAAAGACAGGGTGAAAAAAGCACCCATATATTTAAAATGAGGTCTTACTTTCAGGCCAACCTTATACCAGCCAGGCTCGCCCTCGACATCCTCAACAGTTACCAATGCTTCCCGCAAAGGCCTTTTACTTCTAATGGCCGGTGTGGTGTTGTCCTGAGCAGCGACATACTGCCCAATCCAGTTATTAAGCTCTCTTTTTAAATCTCCTTTTTCTTTCCAGCTGCCGATATTTTCCCGTTGAATCACCTTTATATAATGCGCCAGGCGGTTGGCCACAAACATGTACGGCAACTGGGTCCCCAGTTTATAATTTAATTCAGCGGCCTTGCCTTCGGAAGAATTTCCGTAAAACTTGGGTTTTTGCACTGAATTAGCGGAAAAAAAGCAGGCATTATCACTTCCCTTTCGCATAGCCAGTGAAATAAAGCCTTCCTCGGCCAGCTCAAATTCCCGGCGGTCGGAGACAAGTACTTCTGTTGGTATTTTGGTTTGAATCGCGCCCATTGAATCATATTGATGCAATGGCAAATCTTCCACGGCTCCGCCGCCCATAGGGCCTATGATATTACTGCACCAGCGAAATTTAGCAAAACTGTCGGTCAACCGGCTTGCAAAGGCAAAGGCAGCGTTGCCCCAAAGATAATCATTATGAGAGGCGGTCACATCTTCCTCGTAGTTAAATACTTTAACTGGATTGGTTTGGGCGCTAAAAGGCAGTCTGAGTAAAAAGCGGGGCAATGCCAGTGCCACATTCCGGGAATCATCAGACTCTCTGAAAGATTGCCACTTAATATACTGGGGACCTTCAAAAATGGATTTTAAATCCTTTAATTTCGGCAGCTCATTAAAATCATCAACACCAAAAAATTGAGGACCTGCTGCTGCAACAAAGGGGGCGTGGGACATGGCTGAAACACTGGCAATATTTTGCAGCAGTTTTATGTCCTGGGGGCCTGGTCCAAAATCAAAATTAGCAATTATATTGCCATAGGGTTGACCACCGAACTGACCGTATTCAGCAGTATACACAGTCCTGTAAAGTCCTGATTTGGTGATTTCCGGGGCATCCTCAAAATCTTCCAGAAGATCGTCCTTGCTCACATTAAGCAGTTCAAGCTTGATATTTTCCCTGAAATCGGTTTTATCAACCAGATATTTAAGGGAACTCCAGGAAGATTCAAGTTTCTGAAAATCCTTATGATGCAATATTGCATCAAGCTGCCTGCTTAATTTTTGGTCAATTTCCGCCACCATATCATCTATGATGGCATTGGATATTTTATCCACCTTTTGTCCAGGCTCAATAAGCTGGGCAATCAGGGCTTCTACTCCCTTTTTGGCCATTGAATAACTATCGTCAACGGGCTTTAGCTTAGTAGCATTTACAATATCATCCAAAAGAGAAGACGGCTCTAATGCCTGTTCTTCTACCCGCGGAGCCTGATCTTTTTCCATTTCATCTGCCATATCATTCCCCTTTCCTATTTCTTATCGTCTTCCTCTTCTATTTTTAGCTCTTCCAGTAATTTCGCGCGGGCATCATCGTCTTGAATCATTGCCTGAATTTTTTTTCTGAATTCAGGACGGTTACTCATGGGGCCTTTTAATGAATTTAATGCATCTCTCAATTCAAGCAGCTTATTTAATTCCGAGGTATTCTTGACGACCTGTTCAGGATTAAAATCTTTCATTGATTCAAAATTAAGAGAGACAGAGATCTCCTCGTCAGGATCGCCGGAGAGTTTATTGGCAACATTAAGATCCAGTTTTAATTCCTGGCCTTTCATAACCTCGTTAAAATTATCTTTATCAATATTAATGGGCTCTCTTTCTTCTACCATCCGTTCATCTTCCTGCATGGTAAAATCGCCCATAATAAGCAGCTTGAGAGGAAGTTCGATCTCCTCTTTGGCATCTCCTGTTGCCGGGCGATATACAATATTGACTCTCTCCTTTGGAGCGACTGAACCTTCTTTAGCCATATCTTCCTCCTTTAAAAATCAGTTTATAAGATATTTATCCATTTAAGCAAAGGGCCTGTGCTGGATCAAGTTTTCCAATCCGGTTTAAAATAATGTCGGCATTTTTCTTGACCTCTTTATCAGGATGCGCTCTATATCCATTCCAGACCAGCTCTAAACCCTCTAAGGCCAAATCAGGATCCCACAGCTCAAGCCCATGGATTTCAATAGCGCTCATAATTTCTTCCAGATGAGGCAAGGCCATTGACGCCTTTTTAGCCTCCAGAATTATTCGGCAAATAGCTATACGCCATAATAAAACTTCCCTTTGGGAGAAACTGGTCTGCATTTTTCCATGCAATAAAGCAACAGCTTCCACCAGCTTCTTTTTTCCAGCCAGCTGACGCGCTTTTTGGATCACCTTCTCAATTTTTTTATTGAAATCACCGCGCAAAGCATTTCCCGAAATTATAGTGGAATCAGCAGTAAAACTTGAATTGCCGGTTCCAATTATTTTAAGCCACTGTCTGGTTGCGTCATTTGCAAAGGGCTTTCCATCTGAAAATGTTAAATTTTCAAGACCTGCCACACGCTGAAGAAAAAAAGCTGTTTCCTGACAAATTACTTCATTAATTATCTGGTATTTATCCCCTGACATTGCCGCAGCTTCAGCAGAATAGCGATTTAAATCAAGCCAGAAAATATATTGGGTTAAATACCGTTCAGCGGTCTTTAGCAAAGCCGGCCAGTTTTGATTCTCCTTTAATTTCTTTATTGTGTTTATTGCCTGATTATCAGGAGAAATAATTTTGGTTTTAGAGTCTGTTTCAGGCGGCGGATTTTCAATGGTAAGCCAGATTCCAATCCTCCGGCACCGATAAGCCAGTAGATTGGCAGGATCAAGTTCAGTTAGAATTTCCGAGATCTGCCTGAATTTTAAACGATAAGTATCAATGGCCTTTTGCGCTGACCGGACATCGCCGACCTTTTCCTTTTCTAGTGCATCGGGTTCTGATTTAACAGGCTTTGGTTCAGGTTGTTTTGCCGCTTGTTCAGCCTGAACAGGTTCAACCTGTTTAATTTCGGTTTTTGGCGGAGGTTCCGGGTTTTCATCATTTGCTGGAACTTCATCCTCTTTCTTTTCTTCATCTGCTACAGGAAATTTTTCAATCTGACGCAAGATTGGTCTTAACAGGGGCGCCTCAGACATATTCCGATTAAGAATTTCTCCCATTTGATTTATAATAGACTGATATTTTTCAATTTTTTCAGAAGTCTGAGGTATGGTTTCCATTTTTGCCAAGGCAGTCCCGGTTTTTTCCAGCCACCATTCCAGAGCTCCCAGACGTCCCCTCATTCGTTTTTTAGGTGGAAATAACTTGTCCCAGTATAAATTAATCAGATCATTAAGAACTTTCAGACCAGTTTCAAAACCATCCATTTGATGAAGATGAATCTGGGCTACCGCCAGATAACTGGCAACCAGGAGATCTTTTGACTTATCTGCCAGGATAGCAGCCGCAATATTTGAAACATTTTTCCAGTCAACCCCGCTTGCGGCAGATGGAGAAGCCAGTTTATCAATTTCAGCCTGAAGCTGTTCAAATTCCAGCTCATAGCGTACATCAATTCCTGTGGGCTTATCCGAACTAACAGGCTCTTTACCAAGATTTATCAGATCCATTATTTATCTCTTTTTAATCCACAAATATTATAAATAATAAATTACAACCTTTCCCTCAGACAAAGTATAAAACCGATTTTTTGATCATGGATCCCAACAGGTTGTAATTTGTTGCGGAATATTTCCAGGCACGGCATGCAAAAGCCTTAGCACCGGCTTATGCCCTGTAAATTTATATTTTACCGTTATATATTTGATCCCCATTCGCTCTAATGCCAGTGCTTTATCGGAAAATTCATTGGTGAAAAATACACGTTTTCCCTGTTTAAAATCATTTAAAAATTTTGGAAATGCCTGATATCCAGTATATTTTTTATTTAAAACCAAATTACCAACCTTTATTTGAAACAGCACATCACCACAGTTTTGCATAGACCAGTTAAAAATTTTTCCAACTGGATATTGCTGGTTAACAAGACGCAAATTTTTTGAGGCACATTCCAGTTCCAGAATTGTGGCATGGGGCTTTATCTTTGCATCTTTGTTCACATCCGTTGGATAAGCCTTGACAGACACGCTATAAGATTCCTTTACTGGTCTTGCAGCTTTTGCCCCTTTTGTCAAATATCTCATAAAAGATTTATCAAAAGCCACTTGTTTGCCAATAACTTTTTTCGCGTAATAGCCCTTGCGCAAAGTACGGCTGATAAAAGGACCGGCAACGCCTGTAACAAATCGAAGGGCATAGCCATCTTTTCCCATCAGCAACCTGTTTAAATCCTGTTTAGCTGAAACATCCTGGATTTCCAGTAAAACATCCTTTTCCCAGACATTTTGCAAATAACATGCAGTCTCTTTTAATATAAACTCATGAAAATAGTTGAAAGGGCCTTGCATCAAATGCCAGATAACCTCTTCTTTATTTTTATGATAGCCTACAGTTGTTTTAAACTGATTCAACCCGTTCTGAGCGATGAAAAAAGGCGATTTACTGGTAACTGGATCATCCTTATAGATTGCGCTGCCCATTTCAAAAGCTAAATTCCGTGAAAAAACAACCTCTTTAATCTTAGCAAGCGCCTCTTGATAGGTTAATAAAGCTTTGGCGGAAATAAGCAAAGATTCCTGATTAAGACGGGAACCGGTTTTTAGACCGGTTTTTTTCTCAACCCTTGCCATAGTGGATTTCACCTTGCCGGCAGCCTTTTCAAAGATACCCGCCTGTTTTGATTTTTCCGTTTGCATAAAAGCCGCCTCCTGCCGAAGCGTTTCAATCTCAAATATCAGATTAAGCCACGCCGGAGAATCGGATTTCAGTTCTATAACTGTTAAGGCCTCAGCCATATCTCCAAGCAAAGAGAAATAGGGGCCTTTATTTGATCCAACCTGGGTTGCAATTTGTTGCCAGTTCTTGGGATCCTTAAAATATTTTGGCCCATCATGAAAAGCAGCCGCGAAATCATACCACCTTTTAATATATTCCTGGGTATACCATTTCTTAAAGGCCTGTTTCTGACGGGCAATTATCAAGGGATCAAACAGAGCAGCTTCAATCTCATCAAGAAAATTATCAATTTTTTCCTTGCCCTGGGTTGTAAATGCTGCTGAAATCTCTTTTTGGGCTATTTTACGCTCTGGTTTACGCTCTGGTTTAGTCGCTGGTTTAGGCTCTGATTGATCTGAAATTTCAATACTCTGCCAATAATCGTTTAATAACACAGGTTTTAATCCAGTATCAGTTTCAGCCCAAATAGCGAGCCAGTTTAGATTTTGGCCATTAATGGTCAAAATATGTTTCAGCCAGATTTGCAATTGATTCATCTGCTGATTTAAACGGCTCTTATCATTTTGCCAAATCAAAGAGTATAGATATAAATGAGATATTTTATCTCTTATTTCAGGAATTAATGTCTGATTAGATCCGATAAGCAATGGATCATAAACCGGCTGGGATATTGCCTGTAAATCCATCAAAGATCGTCCATCAATTTCAGCCCGCAGCAAATTAATCCGCTTTACAAGGTGTGCAACCTGGATGCCTATAAGAGCCGATGGTGTCTTTGTTGAAAAATTTGTTATGCTTTCCGCCATCTTCTTGTCAAATGAAGCCAGGAAACCATTTGAGAATTGTTTGATATATTTATCTTTTAACTGATTTTCAACCTGAATGCTCTCGGTCAGTCCAAACCTTGGAATCCACCAGCTCCTGTTTTGATTTTCAACCTTTATAACCGCCTCGCGAAAACGATCCATTAGAATAGTATCAGCCAATAATTCGCCTGATAGAATCTGTGGCCTTGAAAATTGAGTTGAAACATCGCGCAGTGTTTTTAAATTCTTTACAAAAGAAAAACTAAGAAGTCCGCACATTGCAATACATACTGCCAGCCAGCCAGTTAAGCCAAGATTTTTAGTAAGCCGGCTCCACTCCAGCTTACGCTGAGTGGGCACAAATAAACCCCTGTCACGCGGCAAGATTTTGGCAAAAAAATCATGCAAAAATATTCCCTTATTGGTTGTGGGTCTTACTTCCTGATCCTGAATTAAACCAAGCTGGTTTAAAAAATGAGAGTACGGAGTTCCCTGCCGACAGCCACTGCTGAAAAACAAGCCCCTAAGCAAGGCTGTTTCCTGAAATGGATTTTCCTGAAAAGCGCCTTTGGCAAAAGCTTCCAGGCCTGTTTTAATCTTTTCAAATTCTTCTGGAAGAAAAATCAGGCTGGGCCCTTTTTGCCATCTGCTCTTTTTTTGCAGCAGTAAAAGGCGTAAGTCCTTTAATTTTAGAACTATAGCATCAATCCTGCTGGTTATGAATCCAATAATATCCTGAGAAAATTTATCATTTATAACTCCCATGGCCTGGTCATGGCCGCTTTCCCCAAGGGCTTCACAAAAACTTGACATACCTTCAATAAGGTCACATTTAGTCACCAAAAGATATATTGGAAACCTTGCTCCCATGACCCGCATCAGTTCATCAATGCGCTGCCGGATACTGTTGCCATCGGATTCAAGTTGAACCAGGTCTGCTTTGAGCAGTTTGTCTGCCGCAATTGTTACCACCAGCCCATTGAGCGGTTCTTTTTTTCTATATCTGCTTAAAAGTGATAAAAATTTTTGCCACTCATCTTTGTCCGGGCCTTCATTCACTGGAATAGCATAGCGCCCGGCAGTATCAATAATAATTGCCTGTTCAAAAAACCACCAGTCACAATTTTTAGTATCTGAAATAGAGGAAGCTTTACTGACCTCGGCAAAAGGCGATGAAAGGTCAGCGCCTTTAATAGCAGTGGTTTTACCTGAACCGCTTTCACCTATCACCATATACCAAGGCAACACATATAAAGGATTACCAAACTTTTTTAAGTACGAACTTCTCAAAATATCAATGGCTTCTTTCCAGCGCTCTTGAAGTTCCTGGAATTTTTTATTTTCCTTTTGATCTATAGTTTTTAAATATGCATGATCCTGTTGTATAACCTGGTGAACAAAATTTTGCTCTTTGCGACGCAGCAATATTTTCTTGAGAGTCAAAACCCCAAGCAATACACCACATAAACCAGTCAGTACAAAAAAGCCGACCCACCATGGCCATCCAAGGCTTAATACTCCGCCAAACACCAGTAAAAATAAAAAAATAAAAAATACGTTTTTTAGTATTTTAGCAAAAAACTGCTTCATTTAAGGCACCGCGCTGATTAAAGTATTACCGATATTATGCAGTACAAAACGATATATTATAAATAAGACCAGATAAAGTCCTGCCGGAGCCACTGCGGCAATCAGGAAAAATAGTGAAAAACGGGAGGCAGCAGTCGGCAAAGCTGGTTTTTGCGCAGAAGCTGTTTCAGATACTTCTTGCTGATAGGCTTCTGGAAATAAAATTTTCTCTTTAAGCAAAGGAACCCCGGCAGAGCTTCCGGTCAGCAACTTTAAGTTGGAAATTCTGAGCTGTTCCAATAAAAACTCATCCCCTGCATTGCAATATTGGCCGCTAAAACCTAATGCCAGGCAAATATAAAATACCTCTCTGACATCCTTTTGATCGGGTCCAAGGTTGTTAAGCTTTTCAAAAAATAATTCCCCTGCATCCGCTGTCTGGAAATATTTACGCTGTAACTGTTCTTTTTGCCATTGACCTTTTCCTTCCCAGGCGGAACTCATCAGAGTCTCATCAACCCAGGCAAATAGGGCAAAACAGGCAAGATCATAATCCTCTTTTATGGTTTTGCTATCTTTTAGACGAGCTTCACTTTCTTTGATCAAACGGTTTATATCAGCCTGAACCTGCTCAAAAGATGTCTGAAAAAACTCCCTGGTGTTAACCAGATAAACCACATAAGCAATGATCTGAACATAATAATCAATTAAACGAGTCATTCAGGTTCTCCCCACAGCCATTAGTTCCACTTTTAAATCTTCCGGTGCAGTATCCCAGTATAATGCTAAATTTTTTCCTTTTTGCACCTGGGCCCATTGTTCCCCATGATGGTTTAATTTAAAATAAAGAGTTTGAGCCCGGCGCGGCAGCTCCTGGGGCGGTGTTTGAAGATACTCCAGCTCAATTCCAGACAGGGAGCGCGCAATTAAAATCGGTAAAGACTCACGTGAGCTTAATTTTGCAATACTTTTAAGAGCATCTATCAAAATCTGAGGATCCTCCATGGTTTCAAAGAGCAGATAAAAACGATTGCGGCCTTCAAAAATTGCCGGCGGCAGATCAGTCGTATAATAGGTGCCGTCAAATATTAATTGCAGCATATATTCAGGACCGGCAGTAATATCATCTAATAATCCTGTAATCAATGCCTGTACACCTGAAAAACATTCTCCTAAACGCAGATGATCATAAGCGAGTAAAAGATTCCGGCTGTTTTCCATTTCACCGGTTACTGAAACCTGTTCGGAAAAAGTGGAAAGTTCACCGACAAGCTGGCGCAAAACCCCGTAAACTGTCCAGGGATGCACCTCTCCAGCTTCGGTCTGATGAATAAGCAAAGGCACATAGCGATTCAAGGATCGCAAGGCCAAAAGATAAATCATATCCCTGGCTCCAAATTCAGCTGTATGAACACCTCGTTCCCTTTTATAGGACTCAAGCTGCCTGCTGCGGGAGGCCACCTGATCCCTGATATTATTTACGATTTTTAATAAAGGTTCATAAGCGCTTAAAATAAGACATGGGGGCACAAAATTTCGGGATAATAAAATATCGTCTCCATCATGTTCAAGGCGCGCAATCGGCAATAACTCATAATCGCCCAACCGCTCTTTTTCAGTCTGCCAGAATATTTTAAGCACATATTGCAGGCACCGCACCTGGGCTTCGGGGCCGGATTCATGAAGATCTTTTACCCTATCAGCGCTGGTGGTCGTCACAAAACGGGTGTTTACCTGCGACAGGTCATTTAAATCACCCAGAACAGTTACATTTTGACCACCAGGATTCCACTTTTTCAATCCCAGATAAACGTCAAAAGTTTTACCACCCTCTTCCCAGGCATCATCAAACGAACGGGCCTGAATTAAGGCATTTTTCGATAAGATAGCATAGGTTAAATCTTTGAAAAGAAATTGACCGCTTAAAAGATTAAATGAGCGATTTCCCAAAGCCGCCTTTTGAATTTCCATAGCTCCTATACCCCAAAAGCAGGGGGTCAGGTATTTATGCGACGGCTTTAAAAGAGTTTGTGTATATTGATCTTGCATCTGAAAATGCTGGGGCTGCAAAAAAAGGCCCTGGTGCCAGAAAAGAGGTTTTGCCATATATCACTTTCCCCCTTGAGTTTTAATTTGCAAGGGTCCTAAAAAAAGATCCGCTTTTAAAATATCCGGCATGGCAACCTCAGTTTTTCTAAAAAATCCGGAAACTTCTGTAATTACAGGGATATCGTAAAACCGAATTATGCGCTCTTTTTGCAGCAGAAAATAACCGGTAACCACTGCCAGATATTTAGCACCCTCTGCCCGATCCAGAATAATATTTGAATCCTGACCAGGATTTATAATGACCTTTTTCACACCAGCCACACTTTGATCAAAAAGCCCGCCCTCTAACAGCTTGTATAATCCTTCCATATCAGATGAAAGCTGGTTAAAGGTATTGGGGTCTTTTAGCTGATAAAAACATACCAGCAAAGTATGGGGTAATCCCTCATTCAAATTTAAGCGTTCATCAGCCTGAATATGAATCTTTAGGGCATCTTTCTCAAATGCCCATTCAGGCGGCAAAAGGGGTTGTGAGGCACAGCCTGCTACCTGACAGACAACTCCTAATAGCATCAACAAGGTTAAAAATTGTTTCAATATTACCTCCTTTATTTAAAAACCAGCCTCTTTTTTCTTAAGGCCCATATTTTTCAATAAAAACTATTTATTGGCTATACTCCGACAGTTTCGCTCAAAGGTTCTTTCAAGCTCTTCTAAAAATCTGCCGCTATCAACCCAGCGTTTAAATTTGCTGTATTTTTCCTCATAAATATTAAAAAGTTCAGCTTTACGTAAAGGACCGAATTTCAAACCACCACCTTTTTCAGCAGCGATCCGGACTGGGTCAAGTTCCGCAAAAATCTGATCAACCTTTTCCCGTGCAGCCATTTTAAAAGCTTTACTGGTTGTTAAAAAGGCCTTTTCGATCTGTCCCAGATAATTCTCAAGAGATTGTTCCAATGTCTGCCCCGATGCCTCGCCTTCAAGCTGTCCTTTGATCACCTGAGAAAGGGTCTGATCTCCAGCACCTCCCCCCAATGTCTGGTTAATCACGCTGATTAACTTATCAAGTGTGTTAAAAACCGAATTTAACGATTGTGTCAGTTTTTCTTGTAATTCACCATCGGTCAGCTCAGAGTGAATAACTTCTGATCCCAGCAGCAAAGCGGAAATCCTGCCCAATAATTTTGTTTCAAGGCCATCTTGTCTTGCAGACGGTTTCTGATTAACGTCACTAAAACAGCCTTGCAACTGATTAATAACAGCCAGTTTATCCTGATCAGAAAAAAAGTGCAGCCTCTGACTTAACAACTGTTCTATCCTGCCGGCGGCTGTTTCAGAATCAGAATGATAAAGCTGCCTGATCTCATTGTTTAAACCATCCAGGTTAATTCTACTTTCCATTATTCGCTCTTTATTTATCAGGTCTAAGCACTATGGTTTCAGTCATTGATTCATCAGCATTCTGATCAGCATTCTGATCTTCGGGCTGATCTTCGGGCTGATTAACCGGAGGAGCTCCGGTTGAAGAAGAAAGTATAACAGTTTCTTCCATTATATCAATATGGTCTGAGTCAGGCACTGCCGGAACTTTTGCCGGTTTATTAAGAATAACGGTTTCCAGCACTTCTTCTGATGAGTCAATATCAATAACCGGCGATGGTTTTAAAACAACGGCTTCACAAATATCTATTTTACCTTCCGTCTCATCAGAACTTTTTTTCCAGCTATCCATGATATTCCCAAGTATATCAAGTATACGCCGGTCTTCTTTTGTTCTCAATGAAATTTTTTCAGACCGGATACCGGCAACAGGTTGATCGTTAAACAGCTTATCTTTAACGGCTTTTTTAAGTTCCTCCAGCTCCTGGAAAAAATCATCCATTAAATCGTCTGATAAAGTATCAGATGAAATTTGCAGTCCAGCTTCAAGCAGATAAAAACCCATACCCAGTGCTTTTTGCCATAGATCAAGACGGCTGTTATCCATTGGCTCTGCTATTATTGTTGAATCCCAGAAAATATTGTCAGGGCCCAGAACGCCCTTAAAACCTTCCTGAAGATACTCCCCGAAAGCCTCATCATCCTTTGCTTTAACAAAACCAAACGCCTTTTCAACCTCCTGATAAATCAGACTTGCCCCTTGTTTGCGGTTCATCAGCAAGGCCAAAAACCAAAGTCGGCCAAAATCAAAATAGATACAAGATGGTAAAGGATGCATCAAAGCTGAGTGCCCATCAGAAATTCCCAGCCCCAAAATCCGGGTTTTAAAATTCCAGAATGACGGCAACAGACTGCTTTGGGAAAAAAGCCTGACCCAGACTCTTTCAATATCAAAATTAGCATGGGAATTATGCAAAATCGCAGGATGGCTAAAATAAGTTTTCGCCAGATCCCCTAAAAAGGCAAGCTTCAGGTATAAAACTTCTTCAAAAAAATTTGGCCGGCCTTTAAATAAAAACCGGTCTTTGCCGGAAAAATCATTTTTAATTTTTTTAACATAATCCAGTTGAAAGGATTTGCCGGTTTCGCGCAGATTTGATTCCAGTTCTTCAAAGTCTGCCCCGGATAAAAGGGCTAAAAATTCCATTGCCGGGATAGATTGCCGTGGAAATAAAAACATATAAAAGGGAAAAAAAGATAATGCCGCGATTCTGGCCTGTGCAAGGTCATTAGCCTGTGCAAGATCATTAGATTGATAACACTCCTGATATTGTTCGCAGTTTAAGCAGTAAATTGTGCTATTTGCTTCAATCCTGTCTTTCAAAGCGCCAATACCATTTATCAGATCTATCCTGGTTTTTAAAAATGATGGGTCATCTGCTTCCAGCTCTGGAACATAAAAATCAGATCGGTTCTGCTTGGCAAAACAGGCCGGGCAAAAAAGATAACGCTTTAAACTGCTTGAATAAGCCTGCAAGCCTTGCAAAACAAGCAGTTTATCATCATAACATAACGAAAGTATTTGACCGCATTCAGGGCAGACCGGATGAAAATAGGTCTTTTTCAGTTTACAAAAAAATATCGGCGCCAGAGGTTTTAAATCGCTTTTCGCTCCAATCTGGTCAGCAAAAAATGGTGAAACATGATCTTTTTCTTTACCATTATAAAAAGAAAAAGTGTTCTTAAACGCCTGATCAATCAACTGATTATTTAGAGGCTGCAACTCATTATTAACAAAATTATAGTTATCATTCTGAATTAATAAAAAAATAGTTTGTAAACAGCAGCCGGCATCAGTGAGTATCTCTCCTTTTATCAGCTTGAACAGCGGATCTTTTGCATTTAAGAGTGAAAAAGGGAAAAATGATTTTTCCAATACAGAATTATCATCTGTAAATAAAGGCAAATTCAGCTTTGTCCCGGAGTCTGAACAGGTCAAAAGAGATAGAAAAGCTGAATTTGGAATTATATCATTCACCGGCAATATCTCCCATATTTATCATGCACAATAATATTTTGTTCATCAAACAGGTAATAATAATTATAGTTTTCAATAGCTGATATTAAAATATTAATATTAAAGACTTAAAACTTAACAATTGGTATGTCAAGAAGCTTATT
>JASFBJ010000135.1 GCA_030149585.1 Desulfobacterales bacterium
TCCCGGGATTGGTTATTTCCATCCTGTCAGAAAAAATTTCAATCATGGGACCTGTACCTCTGATTGTAAAATCCTGATGAATAAAAGCATTCGCCACAAGTTCGCGAATAGCTATTTCAGGATACATTCTTACATTTTTCCGGAACGCCTGATCGATAAATTCATTTTCCGG
The DNA here is from genome assembly GCA_030149585.1 of Desulfobacterales bacterium. Taxonomy (GTDB): domain Bacteria; phylum Desulfobacterota; class Desulfobacteria; order Desulfobacterales; family JASFBJ01; genus JASFBJ01. Next base: position 173 of record JASFBJ010000135.1, read on the forward strand.
CAAAAGAGTTTTAATAAAAGAGATAACATTTTCAAATCCTGACCCATAACCCTTAATCTCTAATTGTTCCCTAACAGTTTCAATGCGGTTTTTTCCCTTGTAAACAATCACACGGGCAGCTTTTCGATTGATTCTGTCAAACAGATTTATATCCTTTGCAAACATGATCCCGCCAAGATTGGTGATATCATACATACCACCATCTCTTGAAATAATCATTTTTTCTGATATTAATCTTGCCAAAATTCCTTCCCGGTTGTCTGGCAGAGATTGATCGGTCAGATCAAAATAGGCTGGATAATCCAGCAGCTTCAGGACTTCGTCTGAAGTTGCATTTTGTTTTGCCACTTGCAATTCAAATGGGATGCGCTCAAACAAATTCCATAGCTGCCTTTCTTTTTCAGGAAATTCCTTTAATGTTTTTTTGTAGCTTCCAATTCTGACATACTCAATCCCCTTAAAGCTTACCGGACGATGGCTCGCGCATGGAATTTCAAAGATCACAATCGGTTTTTCATTATATGTAAATTCATAAATTTTAAAATCAATTCGAGGTAAAAGAAGCATTGCAAGCCAACTTTCAATTTCCTGGTTTCCTTTTTTAGCTTGACGAGGTTTAAATGTAGTGCCGGATATAATATGCGATGCATCCTCTATGCCCCAAACAATATATCCAAAATGCTTCTGATTGATCGCAGCCGAATTTGACAACGCAGATAAGTATTCGCCAATAGATTGAGGATCTGCAAAATTACATTTAAACTCCAACCATTCCGTTTCGTGTGGGATGGCGATAAATTCACGGACAAGACTTCTTAGATATTGTATATTCATGTTTACAGCCTCCCCCCATGGTCGTTTTCTACTGCTCCGGCAAGACGCAGAGCTGTGTCTGCGTCTTTTTCTAAAGGGAGCATTAGCAATTTGTTTAAAAAGCAGTTAATTATCATGGTAAACCTCCTGCTTTGACGGGGAGACTCCCAAAGTTTACAAAAAAGGAGACTTTTGATGAATGTTTATAGAAAATTAACTCATACGGCTTGGGAATGCAAGTATCGTTTTGTATGGATTCAAAAATATCGGAAGGAAGTATTATATGGTGCAAAAAGCGCCCCATTTCCTATGCTCATGCCTCGGATAAATTTATTTTTTAGCCGGAAAATTTACCAAGGAGAAAACAGGGGAAAAACAAGGTCAGGCTAATTATTATTTTTCATAAAAAAACAGGCATTCTTCATGATGCTCAAAAATCGTTTACACTTTTAATGGTTCTTGTTCTTTTTTTAGGTATTATAAAGAAAAATTTGCTGCCAAATCCAATTTCAGATTCCAGCCATATCCGGCCGCCCCAGTTATGAATTATTTTTTGGACAAGGGCCAGACCAATACCAGTGCTGTCTGTCTCATCCTTGGGCTCTAAGGTCTGGAATATTTTAAATATTTTTTTCTGATATTTTTTATCTATCCCCGGCCCGTTATCTGCAACGCAAAATTGCCAGGATTCATCTTTTTCAATATAATCAACAGATATTTCTCCTTTTTGCTTGTCCATATATTTTACGGCATTATCAAAAAGATTTTGAAATACCTGGAAAAGCAAAGTCTCCTCACACATAATAACCGGCAGGCGCTGAATAATTTTAAAGCTGATGGATTTCGGCATGGCGATCAGCTCAGCCACTTCATTAACCAATTTATTAAGATCTACTTTTTTACGGAATTCATTAATTCGTCCAATGCGGGAATATTGTAGAATTCCTTCAATCATATCATGCATTCGACTGGCTCTGTTTTGCAGTAAATCAAGCATCTGCTGTCCTTCTTTTGCTATCTGGTCATGAAAATCCTCAGCCAGCCAGCCGGCCAGTTGATTGATACCTCGCAAGGGGGCCTTAAGATCATGGGAAATAATATATGCGAAATCTTTTAGCTCTTTATTTACCTTATCAAGCTCAATGGTGCGCTTTTTAACCCGTTGCTCCAGGTTAATATTCATTTGATTTATGGTTTCGTGGGCATGTTTCATATCCTGTAATAAAACGGCATTTTCTATGGCAATTGCTGCCTGGGCGGTCAAGAGGCCGGCAAGTTCTACCTGGTTGTCTGAAAAAACTGATTTTATTAAGCTGTTTTCAAGATAAAGTATTCCTACTATTTTTTTTTGTTTTAAAAGCGGCAGGCAGAGCACTGAAGATAATTTTTCCCTTTGAACAACTTTATCCAGGATAAAATTACCCTTTGTACAGGCATCTTCTAAAATCAGCATTTTTTTTGTATTATAAACATAACGGGCAATTTTCATGCTTAATTTATTTGTGGAAAAGCCTGGGCCGCCCTTAATTTTAACCAGAACGGATTTTTTTTTAACACCATAGGCATATGGTGTTAAGGTTTTTTTTTCAGCAATCAATAAAAACCCTGTTACTGCTCCCAGCCTGGCCATAACAGTTTTGATAATTATTTTGATCAGCCGGTTAAAATCAAGTTCAGAGGTAATGGCCTTTGTGGCTTTGCCCAGATAATCAAGATCCAGTGTTTTAGGAACCAGCAGATCGTTTTGAGTATCTGTTTCGGCTTTTATTTGATCTAAATTGAACGCGGCTATAATGCGTTTTTCCATGATTCCGGCATTGCAGGAGTTATACAGACAGGCAGCTTTATTAAGATGATAGATGGCATAATCATTATAGCGTTTTATAAGCATCTCTCCCAAGCACTCATTTAAATATCCTTCAAGAAAGATATAACCCTGATCGTGGGCTGAATCAATACCATCAAGACAATACCGCCTTGTTTCACTGAAATCTTTAAAAATCCCGGCATATTCCATCTCCATTAAAAAAAGATAGGGTTTTAAAAAGGGCCCGAAATTCGCCCAGACTTTAACTCTTTTCATGCAGTGGTCTGTGAGTTGCAAAAACTTTTTATCTTTTAAAGCTGTTGCAGAACCATCAGTGCATTTCAAAGCGCTTAGATAAGTAAAAACATGCCAGAGTCTGTTCAAAAGAGTTCCAGTTAGCCCTGTCAAGCAGGGCTTGGCATTTTTAAAAAGATCCCCGGCTTTTTTATATTGCCCCAGAAAATAGAGTGCCATACCCTTTAAAATATAATAGCAGCCGATTGAGGCTATATGTTTATCCATTTCCCAGGTTTTTATAAGTCTTTTAATCTTATTTTCTTCCAAAGGTTTTCTGTTTATGCTCATCTCATCAGACCAGCCGTAGAGAACACTTTTACCAAGACCTGTAGAAAGGGAAAGATTATACTTTTTAGAAAATTCAACACATTCATTGGCCGTATCTATAACTCTGTTAAAATTTTCCCCCTGAACTATCATAGGCCACAAACAGGCAGCATAAGTAAATCCTGTGTGTTGCAAATCCCCGCAGTTTTTACCTCGGTGAATATTTTTCCAGCTTTGTTCAATAATAAACCTGGTATTTTCCCGGTTGTGCAGATGGAGCCAGATAGCAGCGTTAATTCCGCGGGTTGCGCCAAAAGTATCAGGATGTTTTTCCACTATTTTAAGGGACAAATCCTCATACTTGAAAGCCATCTCAAACTGGCCCTGCTGCCGCAGATAAAGGCTGATTATCATCGTGGGATAAATAAGCGATTCATCCACCCCGCCTTTTAAACAGGTTTCTATACATTGCATTGCCGTTAGGTAAAGCTGGGGCACCATGCCTGTCAGGTAATAGTCAGGAGTCAGATCACTGTAGACAGATGTCTCGACCAGTAATGCCCTGTTTGTGGCAGGCTCCATCTCAAGAATTTTTTGCCATACATCATTATCCCTGCCATTAATTTTTTTAAACAGCCTCTTTGTTTTTTTCATTGCAAGTTTATCATCATGCAAAATCTCTTTGTTAAAATAAGCAAGGGCTTTATTTCCCATCCTGATGGCATCTTTAGTATTTCCTAAAGAAGAGAGGGAGCTGGTTTGGCTTGCCAAACATTCCGCTTTGTCCAGATTTGTTTTTGCCTTTGCCAGTAAAATATCTATTATTTTTTCTGATTCTTTTTGTCTCCCTGTTGACATGGCAGCTCTTGCATATTTTTTATGCAAAGAGAATAAAAAAGCATAATCATCTTTCCAAATTTTATGTGGATAAAGATATGTGCTCTCTTTGAAAAAATGATAAGCATTTTCTATTGCCTGGGCTTTCATGGCAGATAGACCTGCATAATAATTAAAACGGCTCTCTATAATATTTTGTTCAAAATTTTTAACATCATTTTTAACATTTGGGCGGCCCATTGCAAGATGATCGACAATTGCGAATAGATTATCCAATGATTCGGGATCTGTTCCAACAGGGATTGCCTTAATCATTGATTTTGCTATTTTTGCATGTATTTTGCGCTTTTTTTCTGCGCTTAGCAGGCTGTCGGCCGCTGCCTGAACCTGATCATGGAAGAACTCAAGCCTTGTTTTTTCGTGCCTTAAGATATTCAGGGCAAAGGCTTTTTTAAGAAGATCATATAAGACATTTATTTGTATTTCAGCAGTCCGTGCAAGATCTTCGGCCTTGAAATTGGCACCCAGGCAGGCTGCAATTTTAAGAAGTTCAATACATTTTTCAGGCAGCCCTGAAATTTTTTCTTTAAATAAATCCTGTGCTGATTTTGGGATATCGCAATGCGAAATCTGATCATTATCCCATGACCATACGCCTTTTTCAGTTAAATCCAGATGATGCCGGTCGTGCATCCAGCGCAGGCTTTCATTTACAAATAATGGATTTCCTTCCGAGACTTTATGGATCACGCCTGCCAGATCAAAAGTTCTTTCAGGATAAGTATTTAAAATATAAGCCGTCATTTCATTAACATTTTTACGGTTAAGAGCTTCAAGATGAATTTGCAGAATCGGCTGTTTTTCTATTTTTTTAAATAATTGAACCAGAGGATGGTTTTCGTCAACTTCATTATGGCGATAAGCCCCTATCAAGAAGAGATAAGGGCACTCATTTTGATTATTAAATATTATTTCAAAAAGATCAAAGGTGGCGCTGTCGCACCATTGCAGATCATCTATAAAAATGGTTAATGGATGGTTTTTATCAGCAAGGCAGGCAATGAAACGCCTTGCTAAAATATTAAAACGATTGCGGGCCTCAACAGGCGGCAATGAGGCTACCTTTGGCTGTTTGCCTGTTATAAGCTCAACTTCAGGTATTAGATCTATAATAAGCTGTCCGTTTTCACCTGCGGCATCTAAAATTCTATTTTTCCAGTAGGCGATCCTCTTGCTATCCTCTGTCAAAATAGATTGCATCAGATGTTTTAAAGCCTGAATAAGGGTGGCGTAGGGAATATATTTTTGATATTGGTCAAATTTTCCAAAAGTATAATAACCGCGTTTTGCGATAATAGGGAGCTCCAGTTCCTGAACCAGACGGGTTTTACCAATACCTGAAAAACCGGAAATAATTGCGGCCCTGAATTTTCCTTCACAAACCAGCTGGTACTCTTTTAAAAGCTGCTCTTTTTGTCGGCTTCGGCCTACCATGATTGAAGGGATGGTGATTCGGTTGCTAAAGTCCTGAGTTCCCGGATCAAAGGGTATAATGCTATCAGACATCTGCAAAGCTGTTAAAATCCGCTTTAAATCATATTGCAGTCCCTTTGCTGTCTGGTAACGTTTTTCAGGCAGTTTTTGCAAAAGTTTTAAAATAATTTTATCAAGCTGGGCATGTATAATTTGATTTATTTTTGGATTTATATTGGGCAAAGGTTGAGGGATCTCTGCCAGATGGGAGTGAATAATTTCCAAAGGGTCATTATTAATAAAAGGTGGTTGGCCGGCAAAAAGTTCATATAAAACTATTCCCAGGGAATAAAGATCTGTTGTGTAATCAACTGTGGGCTGGATTCTGCCTGTTTGTTCCGGAGATATATAGGGCAGGGCATGTTTGCAAAAATAATCATTAAAGATAAAGTGGCTGAGCTGATTTATATCAAGAATATGCACGTCATCAATTAACCTTAATTCAAGCGTTTTGGGATTTATCAGTATATTGGCCGGCTTGATGGATTTATGGATATGACCTGCCAGATGATTTTTTGCAAGCAGCTCTGTCAGGGAAATTGCAATATCAAGAAATGTAGGCAAATAAAAATTAGTAATGGATTGGCGCCACTGCCCAAGATTGTATTTTGAAAAAAAATCCTGAATCAGAAATATTTCATTTTCTTTGGTATGCTGTAAAGAAGGTATTATTATGTGGTGTAAATTATGGTGAGTGATCTGCTGGATCTGCTGATTTAAAGATTCATACAGCCCTTTAAAGCAAAAGCGGGATTTAATGAGCTTAAGTACTTTGGGACTTGCATCAGGTTTGTCGGGTTTTACCTTATATATCCGGGCATAAATGCTTTCGCCAAGTTTTTCAAGAATATTAAAACCCGAGATGCTTTGAGGTTGCATGAGTTTTCCCCTGATTTTGAACAGGTCATTTTTTTTAAGGGGCGCTGTCTAATATTTTGCGAATCAGCATGGCAAGATCATTTATGATAATCGGCTTTACCAGAAAACCCTTGATGCCAAGTGATTCAACATTTTCTTCAGTCATGCTTTTACTGAATCCAGTACAAAGGATGATTGGAAGATTGGAACGGATTTCCAATAATTTTTTGGACAGTACCTTTCCAGTCATATCCGGCATAGTCAGGTCGGTTATTACCATATCAAATTTTTGGGGCTGGGCGCGAAAAATCTCCAAAGCCTCAATACTGCTGGTTCGGGCTGTAACCTGATAGCCCAAATTTTCCAGAATTTTTTGTTCCATGGTAACTATCAACTTTTCATCATCAACTATCAAAATATGTTCATGTCCCCTTGGAAGGGTTTTATTTATTAAAGCTGCTGGTTCAGTAAGCAGCTTGTCGGCCATGGGCAGGTAAATATAAAAATCAGTTCCTTTGCCCAACTCAGTTTCAACCAGGATATTGCCCTTATATCCTTTAACAATGCCATGAACCATAGCTAGTCCCAGCCCGGTTCCTTTGCCCTCTTTTTTGCTTGTAAAATAAGGATCAAAAATTCTTTCTTTAACAGCTTGATTCATACCACATCCAGTATCGCTTACCTTAAGGCAAAGATATTGTCCAGGGGCAATATCCCAGTTTGTCAGATCTTCAGGTTTTAATTTAACTTCATTAAGGCTGACGGTCAGGACACCTCCGCTTTCCTCCATGGCATGAAAGGCATTGGTACATAGATTCATTAATATCTGGTGAATTCTGGTGGGATCAGCCATTATCGGCCCGCAATTTTTTGTGATATTCTGACGGATTTCAATAGTTGCCGGCAGTGAAGCTCTGATAAGTTTCAGGGCTTCATTTATTACGAGTCGAACCTTTAATAGTTGTAATTCCTGTTCATGCTGCCGACTGAAGGTCAGTATCTGCTGAACCAGATCCCTTGCCCGCATTGAACCTTTTAAGGCTTCATTGAGGTATTTTCGCGGAATGCTGTCCTCCGGCAGCATATTGATCGACATTTCAGTATAGCCCACAATTGGGAAAAGAATATTATTAAAGTCATGAGCAATGCCTCCGGCAAGGGTACCTATGGCCTCCATTTTCTGGGATTGAAGAAGCTGGTTTTCCATTTTCTTTCTCGCTGTTATATCTCTGGCTTCAACCACAATATATATAATTTCATTTTTTGAATTATAATTTGGGTGCATACTATATTCCACCCAAATTTTTTTACAGTCTGCTGAGCGGGCGGAAATAATATTTGAAAATGTTTTACCCGAGGCACATTTTTCAATATCTTTTTGAATTATAGCTACAGTTTTATCATCATAATTCCATGAAATGCAGTCACAGAACTGATTGCCGATAATTATTTCCCGCTTGAAACCAAAAAAAATTAAAAAAGTATTATTGGTAAATACTATACTCCCTTTTGGGGATAAAATAACGATCATTGTAACCATGTCGTTGAAAGTGCTTGAAAAAAAATGTCGGCTTTTGTTAAGCGAGAGCTCAACGCTTTTGCGTTCTTCTATCTCATTTTGAAGGTTTTTTATTGCAAGGTGCAGTTGCCGAGTACGTTCATCAACCATTTCTTCAAGACCGGCTTGATGCTTTTTCAGCTCAAGCTCCCCTTTTTTGATTCTCAGAGCGTTATTGATGGTAATGGGCAGGGTTTTAAGATAATAGCCGTCAGGATCTTTAATAAGATAATCCGTTGCTCCGGCTTTCATAGCTTTAACTGCTAAATCTTCTGTGCCGGTCCCGGTGATAATTATAGTTGGAATATCTTCAGGTATTGATTTAAATAGATCAAAAGCAGTTCCATCACCAAGATCATAATCGGTCAGAATTATATCAAAATCACTTTTTTCAATGGCCTGTTTTGCGCTGGAAAAAGAGTTTTTTATTGAATAATCATAAGTAATTTGTTCTTTTTTAACAAACCTTTGAAACATCATTTGGTCTGTTTTATTATCTTCCACAAAAAGAAGTTTTATGATCTTATTTTTCATGGGAGCTTCTCCTTTCTATGGCTGTTCACTGGCGGTCCAGTAAATATCAATGACCCGTATAACCTCAATGAATTTTTTATAATCAGCTGGTTTTAGCATATATCCGGCTATACCAAGACCAAAGCTGTCCAGCTTGTCCTGTTCTTCTTTTGAGGAAGTCAGAACCACAACCGGTAAAACTTTAAGCCTGTCATTTTTTTTGATAATTTTTAAAAATTCAATGCCGTTCATTTTAGGCATATTGATATCCAGAAGAATAAGGCAGGGGAGTTCATTATCAATTTTATTGAGGTGATTTAAAGCTTCTTCGCCGTTTCCTGTAATTTCAAGGTGGTTTGTAATTTTCAGATCTTTTATGGCGCGCTGCACTGTCATTACATCAATTTTGTCATCTTCCACCAATAAAATGGGTTTGCTGCCTTTCATATATTTCCTCCCTTTTGGGGCGTCACATCTGATGATATATAATTTTTTTGAGCATAACCTAAAAGATCAGGAAGAACAGATCCTGTTTTTAAAAAGAACGTAAGAGGATGGTGAGATTAGAAGTAAAAAACAGGATTATTTTAATATACGGGTTTTCTTTAAAATAATAAAAAAATTGGTCGGGGCGAGAAGATTTGAACTTCCGACCCCTTGAACCCCATTCAAGTGCGCTACCAGACTGCGCTACGCCCCGACAATTTAATATTTCTAACATTTTGATTTAAGGGTGTCAATAATGGAATTGGATGTTAGCAAAAACTATATTATTAGGGGTTGACTCTGATCAAATAGAGTAGTTTTATGATTTGTCTTTTTTTGATAAGGAACGAGGACGAAATAACATCCACAAGTAGGCGCACAGATTTAGGT
>JASFBJ010000373.1 GCA_030149585.1 Desulfobacterales bacterium
TGATAATTTTATTTATTTTTTGATAATTAGTTTTTTTATAAACCTGTTCCAGGGCATATCCTAAAGAAACATCCCCGTATAACAGATATGCCTCGCTGAGCTTTGCGTTTTCCTCTTTGCCTTCGCTCCCTTGAGAATCCATAATTTCTATTCCTCTGGCATAAACAATGGCCGGAACTGCTGTAATTTCATACCTTCTGAACAGTAAGGGGTCTATCACAACGCTTGTATTAAAAGCCGGACACTCATTTTTTTCGCTTGGGATACAGTCGGGATCATCAAAAATTATAGATTTTACAAAATCGGCGGTCGGTGCGATATATTTCATGCTGTTTACAAAGCCTCTCATCACAAGGCTTATGTTCGGATCACCCAAAACATGAATATCGCCGGCATAGTTTCTCAAGGTACTGACCGGCATAGAGGAAGATATGAAAATATAAATTCTTTCAGAAGGATTCAGCAGAAAATCTGAATAATTTTTTTTATTATTCAGATCAGCTTGATAAATTGGGTCAACTAGTTTATCGGCTAAAATATTTTTATATTGGTCTATTCGTTTTTGTAGAGCCGATGATTGAACCAGTTTAGAAAGTTCTTTTAGTTTTTCAGCAGCTTCTTGTTTGTAATCAGGTAGATAATTCGGCGCTGATATTATTTGTTCATATTTTTCCGATTGATCAAGAGCATTATTGATTATATTTATACTTTCATCTTGATTCGATACCTGATCCTGCCCTGATGCTTGATAAAAACCTGGCAAAAATAAACAAAAACTTAATAAAAAAATAAATTTTACCATAAGCAGCACTTTCGATACCTAAAAATAATAAACATGAAATTATCCGGAGAATCCTGTCCATCAGAAAGCCCAGGATTTTTGTTAATACCCCAGAGCATAGAAGATCTGCCGATTGGAATACATGAAGATCCCTTTACGGGCTTAACATTCGTAAAGCGGTAATGACTTTTGATCCAGATTAAAGAAGAAATACAGTAGCAAAGATTAATAGCGACATCACAGATAGCTCCCATTCGGGCAAGTTTATAAATCATTCTGGCTCCTGCTCCTGCGGCCCCCTCAATAGTCTCGTCTTCGTTCATATGACCTGACATGGGATAAGTGCTGCCCCAGGAACCCATGCACCAAAAAAGGGGCCAAAGCGGATAACCAAATTGAGCTGTTATGCTATCGGCAATACATGATAATTGGGCCGGCATATTAGCAAACAGGGTTGCTTCGGGATACACCTTTAAGGCTAGTTCATCATCATTCCAGGTCGGATCAGATTCCGTCATATAATAAAGATCATATCCGGCGCTGAATTCGATACAATTGGAATCTATCATGGTTTCCATCATTTTCCAGATCGGCCAGATAAAATAATGAACCTGGAAAAAAGTATTAGTTCCTTCCTGGCTAGCTCCTCCGGTGTAAATACCACCGTGTAAATACCCTTTTTTTAATTTACTCTTGTTAGACTTACCTCCTTGGGACGGTAAACAATACGGGTCTTTAACAACTTCTATATACCTGTTTGGCTCCCACATGCTGAAGGTTATGCCGTAGCGATAAAATTTTCCGTACTTGCATTTACAGGTTGATTTTTTAGTATTGGTACTGCCGCCCGTTGATGAACCGCCTTTCATTTTATTGCCCCCGCTGTGAGGATCGCCGCCGGTCCCGCCTTTAATAGTCATACCAGCTATTTTTATAGGGTAAATGCAGTCCCAGCAGGTATCTTTCATTGGGTTGAGCCGTTTATTTATACAGAGGGCATAACAGGCAGTATGATTGATAAATAACTGGCTGATAAGTAACTGGCTAATGAGTAAAACGATGAACAGCAGTTTTTTGAATCTCAATTTCACGAATCTCCATATATTTACCGTTTTGTTTGATAATACTGGGAACTTTTTTAATCTGAAATCGTTGGATAATATCAACCGTGGCATAAAAAACCGGCCTTTGCAGTTTTGCGCTCAAATCATAAAAAGAACCATCTGTAATTAACGGAATGACATAAATAGATTTTATATATTTTTCAGCCCATTCAATTTGTTCGGGATCAGTGCCGTCAAAAACGATCAAGGTTTTTGTAAAAGCGCTGTAGTCTAAAGGGTTAAACGTATATCCTTTGGGATATAAAATCCCGCCTTTGCCGTCAGGTATATCCATTTTGAGTGTATAGCTTATATCTACCAGATAGGTTTGATTTCTTTTGGCCCGTGGAAGTTTTATTAAATCCGGCCTATAGTTGCTAAGCATAGATTCGATATTATCAGGATTAAAATATTTATCCCAATTTACCTGTGCGGCTCGTTTTTTAATTTCGATCAAATTGTCCTGTTCAGCAATCTGCCAGGTTGCACCGAAAGTGCCTATAGTAACTACAGCATACGAAGCAGGTACAAAAAGTAAATTAATTAGTATTGTCGTAAAAACGCTGTAATTTTTGATCCATATCATTTTGAATACCTTCCATCGATTTAGTGACTATTTCATCAAACCATTCTGACAAATCTATTAAATCAAAATCAATCATCTGAAACTCTTCTATAGTAAAACCACGGCAATTAGGAGCCTTGGGAGAGCCCCAGCCCCCGTCATTCCCAAAATTTTGCAATTGCGTCCGGCCTTGTTCGTTAATGATACGGCTTAACATGGAATGAAAACAGCAATAGGTCTCTTTTTTTTGGATACAACCTGCGAGAGGAGCTTTTTTAGAACAATAATCCCCTATATAATGACAAAGTTTTTTTTCTTTCATAACTGTCAATTGAACCTCACTGCCGGTACAAATACCAACTTGATCAGGTTCCGGGTCGTTATGATCAGGAAGAGTATAAAAACCGGCCTGTTCTTTGCAGCAATTATGAAAATTTGTATCAAAACCCCTGGGACGGCAACGCTTGTCATTACCTGAAAAAATATACAAAGTTCCAAGACAACCGCCGTCTTCATCTACCGGGCCGTTATCTGTTTTGTCATTTTCTCCTTCCTCTGTGTCTTCATCAGTAAAATTATCCGGATTAAAGGCTGAACAGGAATAGGGTGAGCATTGCGGGACACCATCTGAATTG
>JASFBJ010000136.1 GCA_030149585.1 Desulfobacterales bacterium
AAGTCGGGCCAGATGCTATACCAAATGCCATAATAGACGATACACCTCTTGAAAAAACCGATGAAGTAAAGCAAACAGGGCAAAAACGTCTGGTTCAAAATGATGCGGGTGATCTGGAATTTTCATTTATTAATGGGAAATCAGCTTTCAGAGTACCTGAAAATATTGTGAAGGATTTTCTTTCTGAAAGTAAATTCGTTTATATAGTGGAACTTGAATTAATCCAGGATCTTGTCAAACAAAAAAAATCGCCGCAAACCTTTTGTGAAGAGATGCAAGATACTGGAATCATTATCAAAAGTTCGCCGGATATTAAGGCTGCAAACGATCTGTCAATTAGTTCTGAATTAGAGAGTTTTCCCCTGCTTTTACTTTATAGTACTATTTTAAAACCAGCTGATATTGATGTGCTGTTTGAAATAGATAAACACAGAATTTATATGTTGACCCCTGAAATGAAACTGGAAGCAATTGCGTCAGCCCCGCCTGTCGAAACTTTGATAGAAGATGAACAATTCTTAAAGGATGCTGATAATTTTGCAGCTGATATTCATAAAGAGCCGGACATTATTGAACATGAAATAATGCATGAACCAGATGTTATTAAGGATGAACAGATAAAACCTGAAGAAATAAAAACAATTGCACCCCTTGTTGAACCGGTTATTCAGGAAAAACCCCAAATTCCGATCAGAAAGCAAATCAAGGCCGCACCGCCACCCAAAGGCAATAAGCCGGCGCAAAAAATTGAACATGAAACCAGTTTAAGGGTACATGTCAGCTTGCTGGATTCACTGATGACCTTGGCCGGAGAGCTGGTTTTAAGCCGTAATCAGCTAATACAGTCAATGTCTTCGCATGATCAGCGGGCTGCTGAAATTGCAGGCCAAAGAATAGATCTGATTACTTCAGAACTGCAAGAGGCAATTATGCTCACCAGGATGCAGTCAGTCGGCAATGTTTTTAATAAATTTCCCAGGGTTGTTCGCGATCTTTCAAAACAACTTGGTAAACAGGTAAATTTAACATTGGAAGGCAAAGATGTAGAGCTTGACAAAACTATTATCGAAGCCATTGGCGACCCTTTAACGCATTTGGTGCGAAACGCTGTTGATCATGGGGTAGAAATGCCCGAGGTGCGCCAGCAGGCTGGAAAAAATCCAGAAGGCCTGATTATTTTGCGGGCTTACCATAAAGCAGGTCAGGTGAATATTGAAATTACAGACGACGGCAAAGGCTTGGATGGTGAAAAACTGGCCCAACTTGCTTTTACCAAAGGTCTTATCACTGAAGATCAGATCAAAATCATGTCTGATAAAGAAAAAATAAATCTTATTTTTATGCCGGGTTTTTCAACCGCCGAAAAAGTAACTGATGTTTCCGGCCGCGGGGTCGGCATGGATGTGGTAAAGACCAATCTGGACAGCCTGGGCGGGATTGTGGATATTGATTCAGAGCCAGGTAAGGGTTCCAAGATCTTGATTAAACTGCCTCTGACCCTGGCCATTATTCCCTGTCAGATTATTAAAACCGGCCAGGAACGGTATGCCATACCCCAGGTAAATCTGGAAGAGCTTCTCAGAATCCCGGCCGACAAGGTAAAAAAGCGTATTGAAAAAGTAGGCGATGCTGCGGTGGTAAGGTTGCGCGGCAATCTTTTGCCATTGATAAAGCTGGCTGATATAATCGGCGCAGGACAAACCTATCTTGATCCTTCGACCCTCAGTCTGAAAACAGATAGACGTACTGCTTTAGCTGACAGAAGATCTAAGCAAAGCGACCTGGTGCCTACAGATAAAAAAATAACTGATAAAGATTCGGACGATTTTGCGAAACAGGCTGCCCAGCGTTCAGACAGCGTGGAAAGACGAAAACATCCAGACAGCGCTTTAAATATTGTGGTGGTAACCAATGGAGCAATGAAATATGGGCTGGTGGTTGATCAGCTTCTTGATTCAGAAGAAATTGTTGTCAAGCCGCTGGGCCGTCATCTTAAAAATTGCAAAGGATATGCAGGGGCAACGATTATGGGAGACGGCAAGGTGGCTCTTATTCTGGACGTGGCCAATCTGGCTCAAATGGCTGATCTCACCTCAGTGGAAGGTACTGCGCGGGCAGCTGAACTCGCGGATGAAAATTCCAGTGAACTGCGGGCTGCAAAAGACCGCCAGTCGCTCTTGATTTTCCGCAATGCAGAAGATGAGCAATTTGCAGCGCCCCTTAATCAGGTTGAACGTATTGAAAAGATAAAGGCAACTGATATCGAAGATGTAGGAGGCAAACGGGTGATGAAATACCGTGGAGCCACCCTTCCCCTATGCTCTATCGATGAAGTAGCCATGGTCAAGCCCTTGCAGGAAAGTGATAATTTACTGGTAATCGTTTTTATTCTTTCCGGCAAAGAAATCGGTATGCTGGCCATGGGCCCTTTAGATGCCATTGAAACCACCCTTGAAGTAGACTCTATAACATTAAAACAATCCGGAATTATGGGTTCTTCCATTATAAATGGTCATACAACCCTTTTAATTGATATTTTTGAAATTGTTAGAACCCTTAATCCTGACTGGTTTGAAGAATATGAGGCTGTTCAGACTGCAAAGGGTTCAGCAGCAACCATACTTTTTGCCGAAGACTCCAATTTTTTTCGCAACCAGGTAAAAAGTTCTCTGGAAGAGGAGGGATATAATGTAATTGAAGCAGAAGACGGTCAGATCGCCTGGGATCTCTTGCAGGAAAAAAAAGATGAGATCTCTTTACTAGTCACGGATATTGAAATGCCCAATATGAATGGTTTTGAACTCTCACAGAATATTAAAAGCTCGCCGGAATTTGCACATATTCCAATAATCGCTTTAACCACTCTGGCAAGCGATGAAGATGTAGCCCGCGGCAAAGAGGTCGGAATCAATGATTATCAAATAAAACTTGATCGGGAAAAACTGTTGGAAAGTGTTTATCACCATTTAAAAGATATTGAATCCTGAATTTGGTGATTTGCTTTTATCAAGAAAAAGTTTTTAGTTATAATAAAAAAAAAGGAGACACAAAATGTTAAATCTGCTTAAAAAATTAACAATCAAAACAAAATTTTATGCTCTTGGCGCTGCCTTTATTGTGGCAGCGATTTTTTCCATAATAGGCATGAGCGAAATCTCCAAAATAGCTTTTCTGCAAAAACAGGAGAGAAATCATCTGGAAATTTTTTCCCAGATCAAAATCAAAGGCGAAAATTACTTCAGACTGATCAAAAATGGAACTTCATCTGACATCGCGGCTGCCGAGGATCTGCTTGATAAAAGCTCTAATTCTATCAAGGGTAAAGGAATTTTGCAGCTCTCTGAGGAAAATGTTAGTCTGTCTGAATCTGTTTATGAACTTACTAATGTAGTGGAAAGGATGTTTTTTAAAATAGCCGGTTTTAGCGCGGCATTCACTACCGTGGACCAGGATATTGAATTAAATCAGATGATCCAAAAATCATTTAGAACTTATCATAACAGGCCTAACAGTTTAAATTTGCTGGAAAAAGCTTTTAACGATTTTTCAGAAACAGAAGATAAACTCGAGAGAGAATTTTCCGATGTGATTAACGGGGCCAGCATTTTTGTTAAGCGGGCTATGATTATCATAAATATCTGTTTTGCAGCCTTTGCCCTGTTTTTTATAGTCCTGGTTTCCAAGATTATAATTCAACCAATTATTTCTATCAAAGAAATAGCTCAGGAAGTGGCAGCCGGCAATATGACTAAAAGGGTCGAGATTGACAATAAAGATGAGTTGGGCGAGCTGGCCCATGCTTTTAATAATGTAGCTGAATCTAACCAGAAAATCATCCTGGAATTAAGGGAAAGAGCTGAAAAGCTCAATGAATCTTCTTCCCTGCTCTCTGAAATTTCCAACCAGATGTCATCCGGTGCTGAAGATATGTCAGCCAGATCAAATACAGTCGCAACAGCGGCAGAGGAGATGAATGCCAACATGAATTCAGTTGCTGCCGCCACTGAAGAGGCTTCAACTAATACAAGTCTGGTGGCGGCTTCGGCCGAAGAGATGATTACAGTGATCAATGAGATTGCAGCCAATTCTGATAAAGGCCGCAATATCACTATTGAGGCTGTGGCTGAGGCTAAAAATGCTTCTGATAAGGTTAATGAACTGGGTAAAGCTGCCGATGAAATTGGAAAGGTGTCTGAAGCCATTACTGAAATTTCTGATCAGACCAATCTGCTGGCCTTAAATGCCACTATTGAAGCAGCCAGAGCAGGTGAAGCCGGTAAAGGTTTTGCTGTTGTGGCAAATGAGATCAAGGAACTGGCAAAACAAACTGCTGAGGCAACCGGTACAATTAAGAGTAATATAAGCATGATACAAAATTCAACCAAGGGTACAGTTGTTCAGATTGAAGAGATCTCCAAGATTATTAACGATGTTAATGAGATTGTAACAACAATTGCCACTGCAGTGGAAGAACAATCCGTAACCACTAAAGAAATCGCAGGTAACATTTCTCAAGCCTCTGAAGGCATTCAGGAGGTAACTGAAAATGTGGCCCAAAGCTCCACTGTCTCCGGTGAAATTGCCGGCGATATTGCCGAAGTAAACCAGGCTGCAAGTGAGATTACAAATTCCAGCTCCCAGGTTAATTTAAATGCAGAAGAGCTTGCCCAAATGGCCGAACAGTTAAAAGAGATGGTGGCCGGGTATCAGGCTTAAATTCTTGATTGCATCAGGATGTTGTATAAAACAAGAAAGCCAAAGAGAGGTAAAAAAAATGACAACCACGCAAGAAACTGCAACCGGCCGTGGCATGGTGGAGCTGGCTACTTTTTATGTAGGAGAAGCTCTGTGCGGCATGGATCTGCTTAATATTCAGGAGATCAATAAATTAATGGAGATGACAAGCGTTCCCCAGGCTCCTGAATATGTCCTTGGAATTTTAAATCTTCGGGGCCAGATCATTACCGTCATAGATATGGCCGATAAACTGGGGTTGCCCTCAACACCCAAAAACAGTTCCAGCCGGAATATAATAGTCAACTCCAAAGACGAATATATCGGGTTTTTAGTATCTCAAATCAGTGATGTGGAAAAAGCCCACTGGGACAAAGTAGAACCTCCGCCGGCCAATATCGGCGGGGTTCAGGGTAATTTTTTTAAAGGTGTTTTTAAAACAAAAAAGCGCTTGATCGGAATTTTGGATGTAGAAAAAGTGCTTGCAGAAGATGTTTGAGAGAGTCTTGAGTATTATTAAAATTTGATATTACAGGTTGATAAATTAAAATGCTGAAAAAGTCTCCTTTAAAAGTGCTGATCGTTGACGACACAGTACTCTACCGCAAAATTATCGGCGATGTTCTGGCACAATTGCCGGGGGTTCAAGTGGTTGGCAGTGCGCATAATGGAAAGGCTGCCTTAACTAAAATAAATAGTTTAAAACCGGATCTTTTAACCCTTGATATTGAAATGCCGGAAATCAATGGCATTGAGGTTTTAATCCAGCTGCAAAAAATGAAAAACCCTGTGGGCGCCATCATGCTCAGCACTCTTACACAAGAGGGCGGGGCCATGACCATGAGGGCACTGGAACTGGGTGCTTTTGATTTTATTCCAAAACCTCAATCAGGTAGTATGACTGAAAATAAAATGGCCATTAAAAATGTTCTTGCTCCTATTATTAAAGCTTTTATTAGAAGCAAAGAGATAAGGGAAAGATTAAAAACAGGGGCCGGGAAAAAAAGACCACTCAAAACTGCTGTAAAAAAATATCCGGTTGGTAAAACCTTGGCCAAAAGTTCTTCTATATCCGAAATCATTGCCATTGGAATTTCAACTGGTGGCCCCAATGCCTTATCTGTCATGCTGCCCCAAATCCCTGCTGATATTGGAGTTCCAATTTTGATTGTGCAGCATATGCCGCCGGTTTTCACTAAATCACTTGCCACCAGTTTGAATGCCAAATGCAAAATCAAGATTAAAGAGGCGGTTAATGGAGAATCTTTGACAGCTAATACAGCATATATTGCGCCAGGCGGCAAACAGATGAAAATCATGGCCGGAGCCGACGGTAAAACAAGAGTTATTAAAATCACCAATGATCCGCCTGTAAACAGCTGCAAGCCTTCTGTGGATTATCTTTTTGATTCCATAGCACAGCACTATATCGGTCGGGCAACCGGTGTTATCATGACCGGCATGGGTTATGACGGCACGTCCGGGCTGAAATTGATGAAGCAAAACGGTGCTGCCATTATTGCTCAGGATAAATCCAGCTGTGTGGTTTTCGGCATGCCAAAAGAACCAATTGAAGCAGGCATTGTTGATGTGATAGCGCCTCTTGGAAAAATTGCCCAGGAAATAGTTAAAACTGTTAAAAAAAAATGAATAGTGAGTAAGCGAAAAATCAATTTTCGTTTACTCACTAACTAATAATTACGGGATAACCTGTCAGGTAGATAATAATGGCAAAAATTACTCCAAATGAGATAAAAATTCTATCAAAATATATTTATGATATTTCAGGAATCGCCCTTGATCAAAGCAAAACCTATCTCTTTGAAACCAGATTCGGGAAATTAATAGAAGCCGAAGGCCTTGCGAATTATTCTGAACTGTATTCCAAAGCCAAATCAGAACCACGCAAAACCCTGGAAAAAAAAATAATCGATGCCATCACCACAAATGAAACGCTTTTTTTCCGGGATACCGGTCCCTTTGAATTATTAAGGCATAAAATACTGCCGGAGGTAATTGATGCCGGAACAGCCAAATCATCAAAGCTCTTGCCCACAGCTATTAAAATATGGAGCTCTGCCTGCTCAACCGGCCAGGAATTATTCAGCATAGCCATTATTATTAAAGAGCTTCTCGGAGACTTGAAAAAGTATAATATCAAACTTCTTGGCACAGATATTTCTGATGCCGCAATTGCCCAGGCAAGTTACGGGGCCTATAATAAATTTGAAATTGAACGGGGTCTGGCCAGAGACAAATTGCAAAAATATTTTACACTGACCAATGGTAACTGGAAGATAAGAGATGAGATCCGGGCCATGGTCAACTTCAAAAAATTAAATCTGATGCTGCCCTTTGGGGCATTGGGAAAATTTGATATTATATTTTGTCGTAATGTGGCCATTTATTTTAACCTTAATGACCGGAAAAAATTATTTAATAAACTGGCTGACAGCCTGGCGCCAAACGGATTTTTAATTATTGGATCTACTGAATCGCTAACTGGAGTCTGCCCCAGGTTTGTCCCTAAAAGACATTTGAAATCAATATTTTATCAGGTAAGATGATTGAATAATCCAGGAGGCGGTTATGGGAAGCTTAAAAATTCTGGCTGTGGATGATGATCCAGTCACCAGAATGTTAATTAAAAAAAAACTTATAAAAGAAGATTATGAAATTGAGATTGCTGAAAACGGGGTCAAGGCAATTGAGTTGATTAACAATACTTTTTTTGATGTGGTTCTTACTGATCTGATGATGCCCGGCGGAGTTGACGGCATTGGAGTTCTGGAAGCGGTAAAGAAAAAAAACAGCCAGACAGAGGTAATCCTTATCACCGGCTTTGCGTCTGTAGAAAATGCGATTGAGGCCATGAAAAAAGGTGCTGCCGATTATCTCCAGAAACCAATAAATTTTGACGAGCTTTTTCTGCGACTTCAAAAAATTGAAAATCTGATAAAGCTTGCAAAAAATGCAGGTGACCTGCGTGAAGCCATGAGCGTTACTGAAGATAATGCCGGTCATACTATTCAGAATCTTGAACTGAAAGTCGGAGAATTGCAAAATCAGCTTTATGAAATTGAAGATATTTTGTTAAAATACGATCTTGATCCTCAGGATCGTATTGAAAGCGCGCTAAAAACCATTGGAGCGTAAGGGCAGCTTCAAACACCCGGCTAATGATTCATGGCCGGGTCGTTCAGAGCATGTCCCAAACCTGCCCGGAATTATTACTGATTCCCTTTTGCCCTTTGTGGGCTGCGTGCTTTCGTCAGGTACTTCCCCTTGTGGCCGGCTTTCCCAACCTCTGAGTATTATGCCTGATAAGACACCCCATTGGCATATAGCCGCCTTGCAACAACCCACCTGGCATGTGATCGTCACGTCCAGGAGCACAATGGGGCTTCCCGAGTTCTACAGCGTATCTCTTCCTGCATGCCACGGCCTGAGGACTCCGGCGGATCTCCATATTCTCGCCAATATCGAATGCTTCTGTGTTGCCTTCGGTGTACATTAAAACCCTCGGCATCCGCAATTGCTATTTCAAAGCTGTACCAGCACTTCAGGGTGCGCGATCACCCCCTGCGGCCTACAAGATTCTCTGCTTACGCTTAGTCCATCTTGTTCGCTGCATTTACTACATGCAACTCCGCCATGAACCCAAGGCTCGATACGGGTGGGTGGCTAACCCTTACTGAAAATCATTGCTGATTTTCTTCCGACAGGGTCTTTCTCCCTGCAAGATACGCCTATCTTTCCTCGGCGCGATAACGAATTCCCCATTGGGACACGCCTAATCATCTGAAATCAGTTTGAACTTACGAAATTTTAAATTGGAAAACATGATAATATTGACATCCTAACTTTTTCTATAAACAAAAGCAAAATATTGTTTTATTAAAGCATGCCAAAAAACAGGCCATAAAAGATTAAAGTTCGGAAACATCTCAATGCAGGCAGTAAAATTGACATTGCAGCAGGAATATTTTCTGTCTACACACTTAAAAAACATTTTTAATAGTGGGGGAGTTAGACGAACAACATGTACGAACTCAATAAACAGTATGGCTGGACAGCAATATTGTCTTGATATTAGTATCAGTAATGGTACTATAACAACATGGCAAATATTCAAGAAAAGTTAAAGCAATTTAGAAATAATCCAAAAACCGCCAAATTTGCAGAACTCTGCAAAGTGTGTGAATTCTATTTTGGCAAACCTCGTCAGTCCGGTTCAAGCCATAAAATTTATAAAACTCCCTGGCAGGGAGATCCACGAGTGAGTATTCAAAACTATCAAGGTAAAGCTAAAGCATATCAAGTCAAACAGGTTTTGAAAGCAATAGAAAGAATGGAGGTTGAACATGGCACTTAAAAAAGATTATTACACATATCGAGTAACCTGGTCTGAAGATGATGATGAGTATGCTGGATTATGTGTAGAATTCCCAGGTTTAAGCTGGTTAGCTAAAACTCCTGAATCTGCATTAAAAGGCATTCGGGATGTTGTCGCAGATGTTGTTAAAGATATGAAAGCGAATAATGAATTAATTCCTGAACCGATAGCAACCAGGCATTACAGTGGTAAATTTATGGTTCGTGTTCCTCCGGATGTTCACCGTACTTTAGCTATTAAATCTGCTGAAGCAGGGGTCAGCCTTAATCGTTTAGCAAGCTCTAAATTAAGTCAATAAAGCATCAAATCAGCATTATCTTAAGGCTTTAAAAAAAAATCAGGGGAATTTTGATGCGGTTATTGATGCTGATAACAAGATAAAGCGCCTGGAAAA
>JASFBJ010000374.1 GCA_030149585.1 Desulfobacterales bacterium
GAATAACAGTTATGCCCGATACCGGAAGAAGCCCGAAATCCTCATAAGCATAATTTGAAGGCGCTGACTCGTTTCCTGCCGCGCCAACAGCCGTTGCAGTATAGCAATGCTCTGTTGATGACGGGTTTGGATCTATTACCAGTGTTTGAGGAATGCTGTGTATCAAGGGCGTCATTCCTGAGACATTTGTAATCTCAACTGCGTCCGCCCTGTAAAGTAAATAAGTAATATCTTCCGTGTATGCAGGCGCCTGCCATTCTATTTTTACACCGTTTCCGACCAGTTCAAGATTAAGATTTGAAGGCGCGCCCGGCGCTGTTGCATCTGAATTAAGCGCAATCGAAACACTCGTGCCGCTGAAAGATTCCTGGCCGTTTTCATTACGGATACTGCTTATCGCATAAGTATAAAGCCCGTCTTGATCCGGCTCGTCAATATATTCCAATACCGCTTCAAGCCGTACATAAAATACAAGCTCGTTTTCATCAGGCGCTTTTCGAAAAATCTGATATCCAGCCGCCTCATCCACCTGATTCCAGGAAAGTTTAATTCTGCCGCCTGACAGTGAATTACCCCTGAGACCGTCCGGCGGAGCCAGAGGAGGAAGTTCACCCTGGTATATTCAAAAACTGTTATCCGCTGAAATACTGCTGCTGATATTATCAAGATCATCAGAGCCGTTATAGATAAACCGGAGAGTCTCCGCTTCATCAAGGCCCGCATCCGCCGGCAGCTCAAACACTGCCTGCCAGGTCTGAGCATCGTTATTTTGAGTTTCAAGAAGCGATATAAAATCTATAATAACCGGCTCACGGTTCTGCCCTGAAAGCTGAAACGACAGAGAAGGAGATGTGCCTGGTTTTATCTCTTCGTTTAAGCCAAAGGTCAGGGTCACTTCAATTGGCTCCTGCTCATTATTTTTAATGGGATCTTCGGGATTAATTACAAGGCGGCTTATGGCCGGACCGCTGGAATCTATTTTTAATGATGCTCCTGAATTGATTTGGGTGCTGCGATTACCAACAATATCCCTTCCTGAAAATAAAACATTTGCCGTGCCTGTCGGGGTTGTGTCCGTTATTATGAAAAAACCCGAATATGAGCTGTCTGATATCTTGTTAAGGGCCACTGATACAGGGACTCCACCTTCCGGAGTAATGCTTAAAAACGGCGTTGTCATCAGCGCTTCACTCACGGTCAATAAAATATCCACAGTACCCGGAGCCATTCTTTGAGTCTGCGGATCATAATTGCCGTGAGGTGTATATTGGATAGAAAGCGCTGCCGGCGCTGTGCTGTCTGATTCCGCGGAAACCATATCAGAGAGTCCGCTCTCATTATCCACAGCGCTCATGCTTGTAACCCGATAATAATATATGCCGTCTTCTAAAGGCAGATCATCAAAGGATGTGCCTGTTATAAGGCCGGTATTGACCTTGACGGCTTCGCTGATTGCGGCAAAAGGATTATCCGCCCGATAAAGATTATATCCTGCAGGCAGATCATCTGTCGGTCTTTGCCAGCTCAGTTTTATTATACCGTCTTTTTTTGCTGCTGCGCTTAATGCCGATGGACTTTGGGGTATGGCGGTATCAAGGTTTACTGTAATCTCATTGCTTAACGGGCCTTCTCCTGATCTGTTTTCTGCTGATACCCGAATATGATTTTCTCCTTCCTTCAACTAATGTCACCGGCATGTTAAAGCCGCCCACAATATCAGTATCAACCGAATCTTGTGCCCTGACATTATTATTATATAAAATAATCTGCGTGTATTTTTGACCTGTGCCTGCAATGCTTATGACAGGCTGGTTTGTTATTGTATTATTTTGAGGCTGTGTAATTAACGGCGCCGTCGGCAGGCCAAGAGCAATATTAACAGTATACTCAATATCCGTGCTGTTGCCCAAAGTATCAAAAGAGATAATCTTTAAAATATGGGCTCCGTCTGTTTGCTCTACGAGAGGGACAACTAGGGACAGGGTAATAAAGATTGACAAGTTTCAATAGCTATGATATTAGATTTTTTTACACTACAACAACACTCAATTTTAAAGTAATTTTAAGGGAGGGCAAAAAGATGCCAAGAATTTCAAGAATGATAATTCCTGAACAAAAAACCGTTTACCATGTTATGTCGCGTACGGCACTTGATGGTCTTCCTTTTGGTGATATTGAAAATGATGAACTTTTAAAAATCATTAAACGGCTGTCAACGGTTTATTTTACTGATATTTTAGGGTTTTGCCTTCTTGGCAATCATTTTCATATTTTAGTGAGAATGTTTCCCGGCCAGGATTTTTCGGATTCAGATATTAAAAACAGGCATGTTGCTTATTATGGGAATGATATTGGGCTTTCTGATAAGAATATTGAGTTTTTCCGTAAAAAATGGTCGAGTCTTTCAGAGTTTGTCAAAGATATTAAAGTTACATTTTCAAGGTATTATAATAAAAAACATGATCGAAGAGGAACCTTATGGGGTGAGCGTTTTAAAAGCCTGATAGTTGAAGACGGGACTTCATTGATCAATTGTCTTGCGTATATTGATCTTAACCCCATACGAGCCGGTATTGTAAAACGGCCTGAAGAATATAGATGGTGTTCACTGGCCTATCATATTCAGACAAAAAACAAAGATGATTTTCTTTCAATGGATTTTGGTCTTAAGGAATTTGGGGTAATGGATGCAAAAAAAAGGCTGACAAGATACCGCAGATTTGTATATGAAGCAGGGGCAATAAGGCGTTCTGACGGTAAATCATCAGTGACAATAGATAAAAAGGTTCTTGAAAAAGAGAGGCAAAGCGGATTTGAAATAACCCGTTTACACCGGTTCAGATGCAGGACGCGCTGGTTTACGGATTCCGGGATTATCGGAACAAAAGAATTTGTATCCACAAATTATCAGCGGTTTAAACATCATTTTAATTCAAAGCATGAGAAAAAGCCAAAGATTATAAAAGGGCTTGATGGAGTATTCTCTTTAAAACGCCTGGCAGAAATATAAAAACACCCGACTCCAATTAAAACAGCCGCATTTCTATAAAATATATAAGAGAACTGTTTGTATTTTGT
>JASFBJ010000137.1 GCA_030149585.1 Desulfobacterales bacterium
CATTAGAAAGCGGATTCATCATGTGATCGGCTCAATTCTCTTCTTTGCCCGTGAATTTTGTAAAAAAGAGGAAGACACTACCTTTGATGCCAGGCTGGCCCTGGCTTTGGCACGCTCCTTTCTTACCTCAATCAGGTTTGAATTAAACGATACCTTTGCAGGGGAGATGAGCCTGCGGGCCAATTTTTTAATGGAAAAAATTATCTGTTTCAACGAGGAAAAACAACCCTGGCAAGAGTTTAGTCTGCCTGAGGCAATACTCTATTATTAACAAAGAAAGGAAAAGATGAAAATTGCTGTAGTTGGAACCCTTGGTGGCTGGTCATCGGAAAGGCTTGCTGATGCCGTTGAAGCAGCGACAGGGTATAGACTTTTGATAGATATGGCCAGGATCAGCCTTTCCCTGCCGGATGGCAGGCTTTTTTATGAAAATAACGAGCTCAGCGGTCTTGACGGCATTTTGATCAAAAAAATCGGTTCTTCCTGTTTTCCCGATCTGCTGGAACGCCTGGAAACCCTTCGCTGCCTGAGCGAAAAGGGCATGCCCATATTTTCAAGACCGGAAAAAATTCTTCGGGTTCTTGACCGCCTTGCATGTACTATTACCTTGCAGACCGGCGGCATTCCAATGCCGCAGACCACCATCACCGAAGATGTTGACGCAGCGCTTATAGCGGTGGCAAAATACGGCGAAGCAGTTTTTAAACCCCTGTATTCCACCAAGGCAAGGGGTATGCGCGTGATTGAAGATGGTAATGGGGCAAAGGAGAAGATTGAGAAGTATCGCCAAAAAAATAATACCATGTACATTCAGAAAAAAATAGACATAGGCAAACATGATCTGGGCATTGTTTTTCTTGGTGGAAAATATTTGACCACCTACGCCCGCTGCAAGGCTGATAATGCCTGGAACACCACCACAGCTTCTGGCGGAAAATACGGCGCTTATACACCGACTGCTGATATCATTGACCTGGCTCACAAGGCACAGTCTCTTTTTGGGCTCGATTTTACCTGCGTTGATGTTGCCCTTACGTCTGAAGGGCCGTTTATTTTTGAGGTTTCAGCTTTTGGAGGTTTCCGCGGCATTCTGGAAGCTGGAAAGATTGATGCTGCTAAAGCCTACGCCGAATATGCCATAGGGAGGATTTCTCAATGAAATTTCACATTCAAGATCTAAGCCGGCTTTCTTCAGATATGCTGCAAGGCGCCCTTCTTGAGCATCATGTATATTTATGCTTTGAAGATTGCCGGATTAACGTGCATTGCAGCCATAAGGAACTGGCGGACAACCTTATTCATTATTTTTCCCCCTTTCTCACAGATGGCAGCGAGATGCCGGATATAACCATTCAGGCCATTATATCTGAGCCCCCGGAGTTTGATAGAAGGCTTCAGGTAAAAACACCGGATCTGGGCAAGATAAAAATAAAGGAAGAGTGGCTTGATCTTGCTCCAAACAGCCGTCTTGTTCATAAGCGGCTCACCGGCATGGCCTTTGTTTTTGGCGGTGATATTAATCTGGCGGCAGGGCCTTGTCTTGAAAATGCCAATCAGGTAATCAATTTCATCAACAACCGTTTTATTGCCTGGAAATTAAACCAGGGCTACCTGCTCGGTCATGCCGCTGGAGTGACATATAAGGGAAAAGGCATGGCCATAGCCGGATTTTCCGGCATGGGGAAATCGACTCTGGCCCTGCACCTGATGAGCCGCGGCACCAGTTTTGTCTCCAACGACCGGCTTATGGCACTGGCCGACCAGACCCTGCATGGCAATCCCAGCATCTTTCGTCTCTTTGCCCATCGCTTCAGCAAAGAAGAAAGTCAGGCAAATCTTTTCAGCGACCTTGAAAAAATGATAGCCGGCAAACACTGCCTTGTTGTTCATATCCCTGACCCTATGCGCAAAATCATCCGCCATCATCTCCTCAGGTTTCAGGAATTAATGCCCGCGGATTTTGACTTGCATGGCGCCAGCATCGGCAATCTCATTCTCACGGCAGGATTTTTAGAAAACCGGCGCCATCCGGATCTGGTTATTTATACCTTTTCAAAACTTGTTGAAGTACGCGGAGTAGTGCGTCCCGTCATTAACGAAAATTATCATCTGGCCGTGGAACTTGAAGATGGCCGTATTATTGAAGGTCAGCATCAAATCACCGGCAAGGAAGTTAAACCCCTTACAGTCCCTGTAAAACGATTATTTATAATTGACAGGGAAAAAAACGGCAGGGAAATAACGGTCTGTATTCGCAACAAGGTAAAAGAGTTAATTTGCAATGCCGAGCTTATCTGCTATCCCATGGGAAGCTTTTATACCAGTCTTCTGGCCACCTTGCTGCCCAAAGGTATAGGCGCTGCCATAAGTCAGAACAGTTGTCCCAAGGTGTTTATCCCTTCAATGGGTTTTGATCCTGAAACAATTGGAATGACGGTAATGGATCAGGTGCTGGCTCTATTGGCCACCCTGCAAAAAAACGCGCCTGACTCTGGAGTTGGTGAGCTTTTGAATTTTGTGATTATTGACAGCAAACGCGGCACCTATAATACCAAGCCGGACAAGAGGGAAATCAGAGCGCTTGGTATTGAAGTAATTGATATGTCTCTTGTCAGCAAGAAAAGTAAACCTTTGATTGATTCAATGCTGCTACTGGACATTTTATTATCTCTGGCATGATAGGCTGGATTAAAACCTTAAACATAAAAGGAAATAATTATGGAAAAACAAAAAGTGAGCACAAAAAAAAGAATGGCGATTTCTGAAATAACCGGACTTCTGCGTGATTTTGCTGATGGTCTTGACAAGGGCAGGCTTACCCTGGAACAGGACGGCGATATCCTTGATCTCACTATTCCTGCCGATGTTGAGGCCAAAATAAGCGGTCAGCGCAAGGAGGAAAAGGAGAAATTCAGCCTGGAGCTTTCCTGGAAACAGGCGGATGAAAGTCCATCCATCCAAATTAATCCTGAAGATCAAATCGATGAGAACAAAAAAGAAGGAGCTGGGGAAGATGGAACCGGAGAAAAAGAAGTCGGGGAAGAATCGCTGACCGATACATTTACCCCTTAGATTTCGAAAATGACTTTATATTTTAAGCGCCGATGCATCCCGCCCGGCTGCGGTGCGAAAGCCCGGAATATGCTTGATATTTCTGCGCTTTCGCGCCTTGCCGGCCAGGTTTTTAAACACTTATAATGTTAAATACAAAAGAAAAATTTTCTACTCAGCTTATGAACAAAAGACATATATAGGCCAATTACCTGTTGGGATTACCGGAGAAATTGCTTTCGGAGTACTGTCTCATTGGTATGTACGCTACAATATGAATAAATGCAACAGGTGGAAAAACTATGACAGCAACATCTCTCTATAAAACTGAAAAAGAGAAACAACAACATTTATCAACGATTTCAATGCTTGCCCATGAGTTGGAAGTTCCTGAAAACTCCATGAAACAGCTCTATGAAGAGGAGCTGTGTGTGCTGCAAGAACATGCACGAATAAGAATATATCTTTCTGTTCTTGTAAGTCGCAAGATAAAAGAAAAGTTAACAGGCAAAAGACCGAAGAATCTATTCAAAGTCGGCGATTGATTACAGTACAACCAGGTTCATTCACTCGTTTATCGACATCTTTGATGCGCCCATAAAACAGCACTTTTTCAAACATAATTGCCCCATATTCCATATTATAAAAATCTGCAAATAACAGGTATCAAATAGGAAACGACCAATAGTATAAAAATGATAATCAAGAAAATGTCTATCAGAGGTATTTTCTGTTCTTTTTCCCTTTTAAATATAAATAAAAAATATTTACTCAAAGATAATAAAATGCAAATATTTTTATTGGTTAGAAATAAAATCGGTTAAAATCCGCAATGTTTCTTCAGAATTCTCCTGAAAAAAAGAATGCCCGGCACCTTTGATGATATGAAGCCTGGCATCAGGTATTTTGCTTGCCAGAAGATACGAGTTTTCAGGCGGCATCATTTGATCCTGATCGCCGGTGAGTACCAGGGCAGGACATTTGATGTCCGCAAGACGCGCCCTTGCATTAAAATAACTCAAAGCCTGCATTTGACCGGCCGCCCCCTGGGGAGTTGGATAATACTGCAACCCCATACTGACGATTCCTTCCAGAACCTTATTATATTTCTTTATAAATTCAGGCGAATATAACACTTTAACTTTTTCCCGCAAACTATCTTGAGGTAATATGTCAGGATCAGCAGTTTTAGCTAAAAGCTGTATTATATTTTTATCTGCTGAAATGGCCTTTTTCCCTCCGTGTGTTGTGCAGCCAAGCGCTATGCTTTTTACTCTTTCAGGATAATCCAGAGCTAAAAGCTGCGCTATCAATCCACCCATGGAAACGCCCATGATGTGCGCGGTTTGCAGCTCCAAAACATCCATCAGGCCGATAACGTCCCCGGCCATATCAGATAAGGTATAAGGCTTGCTTGGTACTGTAGTGCCACCGACCCCGCGATTATCAAAGGTGATAACCCTCAAATATCTTGCTAAACCATTTATAATCGGCCCCCAGGTTTCCTTTACCGCTGAATAGCCACAAATTAAAATAAGAGGCTCTCCTGCTCCAATGTCCTGATAAGCTATTTCAATATTTTTAATTTTAGCAATTCTCATGATTTATTTTAATAAGCCTCACTTTTTAAAAAATTAACAGGTTAATAAATATTTTTTTAATACCAATATAAGATAAAACAGTTCCTGGCAAATCCAAACTTTATATAATCTCTGTTGCAAGAGAAATTTTATTTGTATATTTTCTACTTGATATAATTTGTAATTTCAGTTTATATATTTGCATCTCAATAATTTCACAGTATTATCAATCAGAAACATACTAATAATATTTTTTCATTCTATCCTGACAAATGTTTATTATAATTCACTCTATAATTTATCATATCCTTAAGGAAAAAGATTATGGAAAAAGATTTTCATTTTTATGTGACTTATGCCTTGGCCGCCAAAGCCGGATATAATAATGAAGACTCGTATATTATTGCCTATGCCTCCCAATATGTAGATGATAATAATGAGAGTCAATATCCCAAAAAAGGCGGGCTTCCCCAGTTTCCCTTTGGCATAAAATTTCAGGATGGATTTTTTCGTCCAATTATGACCCAGTCAATGTCTGTTAAATCTTTAGTCTATGAAATTCAAAAATTTGTTTATATTCCATTCCACTTCCTGCCTGGAGATAATAACCAGCCAATTGACAAAAAGCATAATAAATACAGCACAACGCCTGATTCCAAAAATGCCCGGCATTTATTAAGGAAAGCCTTGTCCAGCGGGAATCTATACTGGATCGGTATTGCTTTGCACACCTTTGCCGATACCTGGTCGCACCAGAATTTTACAGGATATGAGGAAGACTGGAATTCTGTTTTTAGCTGGCGCAATCCCTTTCGAGCCCTGGCTCCAAATATCGGCCATGCTGATGCTGGTCACCTTCCGGATGAAATTTGTGCCACCTGGAATGACTATCGCTTTGCCAAACCCCAAAGAAAAATTGATAATCGAAAAAGAGCACTTCATGCCTGCAAACGCATTTTCCAGGAATTAAGAACCGCGCGCAAAGGGAATCTTTACTGGTCTTATGTGGCAAAAGATTTTAAAAAAATTATTAATGCAGATGATTATGACGACAGAATTGATAAAATAAAAAATTATTTAAACAATGCATCTCTTAAATATAAAAAAAATAAATGGCTTGATGATGCTGTTCAAGACAGAGAGGGAGAAACTTTATATGCTGCTGATAATTTTGAAACAACCCATTGGTATAAATTTCAGTTAGCAGCCAAAGCGCATCTGGCTGAGGTTATGGATATGTTAAAAATCTATTAAAAAAAAGAGCAAAGATGAAGCTTCCCAAAATCGGCGATACTATAACAACAAGAGATGCTTTAGAGCTGTGCCGGTATTTTAATTTTGATTATCTTATAAAACGTATTAAATCCAACCCAAAAAAATATAAAGAGTGGAAATTTGACGGGTGCTCTGGCCTGCCGGATGAAGTACTGGGTTTTTTTATGGGAATAAACTGGAAAGATATAACCTATAAGTGTTGTCTGCCGCACGATCTTTGCTATGGCTATGGAGACCCTGGGAATGCAGTTGAACGAAAGAGAGTTGACTTGAAATTTTATAAAGACCTGGTGTTCAAGGCAGGTATGAAAAAATGGTGTGCCTCGGCTTTTTTAATGGGTGTTCGAATGGGAGGGACAGAGACTTTTGGTCTATCCTTTTCATGGGGTTTTGCTCATAAATAAAGAACTGGTCTATGGAGATTAAATTTGGCTGATTTGATATTAAGCACAAAAGACATGGCACAGATTAAGGCAAGAGGAATTACAGAAAAAAAAGTTTTTTCACAGATCGAACTTTTTAAACAAAAAACACATTATTTAAAATTGCATCGCTCATGCACCCTGGGTGAGGGCATTAAATCAATTTCAGCAGATGAACTTGATCATATTTTAACCATTTTTGAAAAAAATGCTCCAAAAAGAAGCATAACCAAATTTGTCCCAGCCTCCGGGGCTGCCACTCGAATGTTTAAGACCCTCCAGGAGTTTAGAAACGGGCAAAATTCGCCTGGCAAGGCTGTCTCTGAATCCCCTCAGTTCGTCTACTTTATTGAAAATATACGAAAATTCGCCTTTTATAATGATTTGCAAGCTGCAATGCTTAAAGATAATTTTGATATTAATGATTTACTTTTTAAAAAGAGTTATAAAAAAATAATTGATTATTTGCTTAATCCAAAAGGGCTGGGATATTCCTGTTTACCAAAAGCCTTACTCAAATTTCACAGATACAAGCATTACGCTCGAACTGCTTTTGAAGAGCACCTGGCTGAAGCCGCAAACTACGCAAAAGATGAAAATGGGGTCTGCCGTCTGCATTTTACAATTTCAGCGGAACATAAAAAAAAATTTATTATTATTCTGGAAAAGCTCCTGCCTGAATATGAAACCTTGTTTGGAGTTCAGTTTAAAATTGATTTTTCCATCCAGGCAGAATCAACTGATACCATAGCCCTTGACATGGAAAACCAACCATTCAGGCTTGATGATGGTTCACTCCTTTTCAGGCCCGGAGGGCATGGGGCTTTGATAGAAAATCTTAATAATCTTAAGGGAGATATCATCTATATTAAAAACATAGATAATATAGTTCCGGATCGCCTCAACTCTTTCAATATCAAGTGGAAAAAAGCAATAGGCGGCTATCTTATTAAAATTCAGCAAAAGGTCTTTGAATATCTTGAAATGCTGACCAATAACCCGGCAGATAAAATAATGATCCGGCAAGCCCTTGAATTTGCCAAAGACGAGCTTTGTTTAGTCCCTGACAGGTTAACAGGAGAAAAAGCCTGGCGAGATTTTCTGATAGCTGCATTTAATCGGCCTATCAGGGTTTGCGGTGTGGTTAAAAATGTCGGTGAACCAGGTGGAGGGCCATTTTGGGTTAAAAACAAAAATGGTTCTGACTCGCTACAAATTGTAGAAAGCGCCCAGGTGGATCCTGCCTCAAAAACCCAGCAAAAAATTTTTTATTCCTCAACCCATTTTAATCCAGTGGATATTGTCTGCGGAGTTCGAGATTATAAAGGCAGACCTTTTGATCTAAGACAGGCAGTTGACTCAAAAGCTGTCTTTATCTCACAAAAATCAGTTCAGGGCCGAAATTTAAAGGCACTTGAACTGCCTGGGCTCTGGAATGGGGCCATGTCGGGTTGGAACACCGTCTTCCTGGAAGTGCCGCTGGTTACCTTTAATCCTGTGAAAACAGTGAATGATCTGCTGCGCAAGGAACACCAGCCAATTGCCCAAAAAAGTACTATCGGTATTTAAAAAGTGCATTGCGGTCAATTTATTATAAAAAGGCCAGGCAATAAATAATTATAATGGTTTTAATAAGTTCCCCCGGAAATAAACAACTTGACATAAGCCAATGGGTAATTATTTTTACGGGATATTCACATATTGCAATAACTATTTTATTAGAATCTCTTATTTTAGATTGACTTGCAAACAAAATTGAATGTTAAGCCGTAAATTCGGAGAAAAAATATGAAAGAAATGATAATTTTTGGGTTGATTATTGGTGTGTATTTTTTAATGCAGTTATATGTGCTGCCGAAAATGGGGATCTCCACCTGAATGAGAAAATCCTGTCAGGTGACAGACCCGAAAATGACGGACCAGAAAACTAAAAATAATAAACAAATACCCAAATAGAGTTTTTTGAACATTTTAAATAAAACCCCTGCATTTCAAATATGCAGGATTAGTAATTTTCAGGAAAAATTTTACGCTCTATAAGCTCAATTAAGATGTGAATTATCTTTATATGCAACTCTTGTACTCTGTCAGCATAAAGTCCGCCCAAAGCACAAATATCCACAGTTGACATCTTGCCTAACTCGGAGTTTGCTACACCTGTTAAGCTGATACTGCTTATGCCGTGTTTATTGGCGTACTTAACCGCTCTAATAACATTTTTACTGCGGCCACTGGTGCTGATGGCCAGCAGACAATCTCCTTTTTTTGATTTTGCTTCCAGATACCGTGAAAAAATATATTCATAACCAAAATCATTGGCAACACAGGAGATATGTCCTGGATCACTGATAGCTGTTGCTGCCAGACCAGGCCTGTTTTTTCTGTAGCGACCGGTCAACTCTTCGGCAAAATGAATTGCATCACTCATTGAGCCACCATTGCCGCAACTAAATATGGTATTTCCATTTTTTAGAGTTGCAATTGCGATGTTTGCAGCCTTTTCAATGGCAATTATACTGTTTTTATCTTTTCTAAAAAGCTCTAATGACTCAGCAGCCTCTTCCAGAGAAGCAATTATATGTCCTTTCATTACCCTGCCTTTTTGGTTGAATAAATTTTTTTGCCTTAATCATTATTGCCCAACTATTACAAAAGAGCTGTCTGTTTTATTTTTCTGCTGATCCGGCAACCTTAATATTTTAAAAGCAGACTCGATAATATTTTTGGTTTTTCCCAAAACAAGCAGAGTAAAAGGGGCTGCGATTGCAATTTTTACAGCTCCCAGCACCAGCAGCACTGCACAAAAGAATATCAGGAGTGGTTTCATTATAACCTCCTTTTCCATAAAAAAACCGGGTTACCTTGTATCCAAGGCAACCCGGCTATCTTGTACCATAAGACCCGTGGTTTTCCGTCCCTGTCAAAAAGACAGAGTTGGCTTTAACATGGAATTATTTAAAAACAAAAGTTATTCAATATAAATTTTAAGCAAATATCAAGCCGTAGTCGTCTTCAATATGTTTAAAATTTAAAAAACTGCCTGCCGTCCACTATAATATCTTTTAATAATTTCAAAAAAAAGATTATATTATTCAAGACCTGATTTAAAAAAAAATCTCCTCCAATCCGCAAAACACAATAACAGGGAATTTTATTTCCTGACACTGGGTATTTTTTTTCATAATCAA
>JASFBJ010000375.1 GCA_030149585.1 Desulfobacterales bacterium
CAGATCAGTCTGAAGATAAAGATGAATTCGATGAAGATTTTGACGATGAAGATTTGGAGGACGATGAAACCGTATTTGATCCCCTGTCGGGTTTGAATCGTTTTATATTTGATTTCAACGATAAATTATATTTTTGGATGTTAAAGCCGATTGCCAAGGGTTACAGGGCAGTTATACCTTTTGCGGCAAGGATTGGAGTTAAAAATTTTTTCCATAATCTTGGCACACCCCTGCGAATGATAAGCTGTATTTTTCAGGGAAAGGGCAAGGAGGCTGAAGCTGAGTTCGGCAGGTTTCTGGTAAATACTACTGCGGGCGTTTTAGGCTTTGGGAATCCTGCCAAAAAATATCCTGAGTTAAATCCACCTCCGGAAGATCTTGGTCAGACCCTTGGAAAATACGGGATTGGAGATGGCTTTTATATTGTTTTACCTTTTTTCGGGCCTTCCACCCTCAGAGATTCGATTGGCATGATTGGAGGCTGGTTTCTCAGCCCGGTATATTATGTGCAGCCCCAGGAAGCAGCTATTGGGATAACAGGGTATGAAAAGGTTAATGATGTTTCTTTTCGGATAGGCGATTATGAATCTTTAAAAGATGCGGCCATGGATCCCTATGACGCCTTTAGGGATGCTTATATTCAGCACAGGCGCAGTAAAATCAAGAAATAATTTGATTTACTCATAGGTTGTATGCAATTTGGGGTCAAAGGCCTCTCTGATCGCCTCTCCCACAAAGGTCACTGTTAAAAGAGTTATGATCATGGCTGCAATGACCGAGCCTGCAATCCACCAGGCATCTGGATTGGCCCAGCCCTGCTGCAAGAGTTCTCCCCAGCTCGGAGTCGGCGGAGGAAGCCCAAAACCAAGGTAATCCAAAGAGGTTAAGGCTGTTATGCCTCCTGCGACTGCAAAAGGTGCAAATGTTATAATAATTGAGATTGTATTTGGGATGATATGACAAAAGATAATTCGCAGATTACCGGCGCCTAATGACCTGGCAGCCAGAACATACTCTCGTTCTTTTTCTTTATAGGTGATGGTCCGCATGGTCCAGGTCATCCCTACCCAGCCAAATAGCGCCATAATCAAAATCAAAATAAAAAAGCTGGGTACGATAATCGAAGAGATAATAATGATTATATATAGAAATGGGACATTGGACCAGATTTCAATAATTCTTTGAAAGATAAGATCAAATCGACCCCCAAAAAATCCCATTGCGCTTCCGATACTTACTCCAACAGCATAATTGACCACCAGTAAAATTAAGGAAAAAAAGATGGCAATCCTGAAGCCATAAACAAGGCGTGCTATAATATCCCGTCCGATTGTATCTGTTCCCAGATAGTGTTTTTCACCAAATGACGGCGCAAAAGGTGGAAACTGATTTTCTTTAAGATCATTTTCAAAAGGATTATAGGGTATTGGCGGCATTAAAACCCAGTTGCCTGAGGAATTATTTTTTTCTCTTATTTTTAACCGGCGGTAATTGGTTTCATATTTATAATCAAAGCCAAAGGTGCTGCCTGGAGTCATTTGGCCATAGGTGGGGAAAAAAAACTGGTTTTCATAATAGACAATAATAGCCCTGCTATTTACTAAAAGCTCGGCAAATAGCGCAAGCAGGATCATGGCGCTGATAATGATAAAAGAGTAATAGCCCCGTTTAATTGATCTGAAACGGCGTAATTTTTTTTTGGTTAATGAATTAAGGTGCATTGGATTTTGTGCTTTCACTTATTCAAATTTGACTCTGGGGTCGACCAGGGCAACACAGATATCAGATAAAATGTTGCCTATCATAAATAATAAAGAAGATATCACAAGGATTCCAAGGACTACAGGATAATCCCTTTCAACCACTGACTCATAGCCCAAAAGGCCCATACCGTTAATATTGAAAACCTTTTCAATGAGAAATGAACCAGTTAATATAATGGAAATATTATTACCGAACCCTGTAGCCATTGGAATTAAACTGTTTTGAAGGGCATGTTTAAAAACAGCCTTTTTAAAAGAAAGACCCTTGGCAATTGCAGTACGAACATAATCTGAGGCCAGGTTATCCATGAGTGTATTTTTCATTAAAAAAGTCATAACCGTAAATGAACCAATAACATAGGCAATCAGGGGCAGGGTAGTATGCTGAATGAGATCAATGATTTTTTGGATTATTGACAGGTCTTCAAACTCATCACTCACAAAACCACCCAGGGGAAAAAGATCCATGTTTGATGCCAGAAGCACCAGCAAAAATACTCCTACCACCCATCCTGGTATTGCATAACCAATAAAAACCGCTACAGACGTGATATTATCAAAGCTGCTATTATGCTTGATTGCCTTGGCAATTCCAAGGGGTATACAAACTCCATAAATAAGAAGCAATGAAAGTATGCCGAAATATAATGAGATCGGAATTCTCTCTTTGATCATATCCCAGACAGGATCATAATAACGGGTCGATGTGCCAAGATCGCCTGTCAATACTTTTCCAAGCCAGAGAAAGTAGCTGGTCAGAATCGGCTTATCAAAGCCATAATACTTTTTTAATTCTTCTATCTGATCGTCAGAGAGGGGCTGGGTTTGATTGGCGGTTGATCTTATATTGCCTCCGCCAGTTGCGCTTTGCATCTGTCTGGCCTGGGAGATGATTCTTTCAATAGGACCGCCGGGAACAAAACGAGTGATAGTAAAAACTATGATGGTGATTCCTAAAAATGTAGGAATTATGAGCAAAAGACGTCTTAAAAAATAGGTGGTCATTGGTTTTCTTTCAATAATATAATTATTGCATCCCAAAAACTATTGATGAACAGATCAGCCCTGTTTTTTTAAAAAAATTGAGCATATCACTTCCCGTGCAGGATTCAATATATTTTATTATGTTATTCATGGCGGGATTTGAAACTGCCCATAGTTTTGAAGCTTGATTAGCAAATGTTGATAGGATATTACCATGTTGGATTTTAAAGTGCAGAGCTTTTTAAATAGTTCCAGATGCAAAGGAACGAGGACGAATTAACTTCCTCAACTATGCATCACAGCTTCAGGCCATCTTTGCCCGACCTA
>JASFBJ010000138.1 GCA_030149585.1 Desulfobacterales bacterium
ATAGTTCTTTTCGTATAACCGTTACATCCACATCCGGCATTAATTTTTTAGCCATTATTGCAGCTGGTCCGCCTGCGCCGCTGCATCCTATGATCACAAGTTTTTCTCCTTTTTCCAAAATTTCTCCTTTCATGGAATTATTTCATGGATTCGTCAAATTTTAATAATTATATATTGTTCTTTTTTGATTACTAAAGCCATACGATCAACAGTGCATCAAAAAACATTATCTGCTTTGGAGACCATATCATTCTTTTTTTTTATTATAGATTGCCTGCAATACGTTTTAAATTATCAATATCTTCATTATCAGGATGGCCGATAGCCTTTGGCGCATCATCAAGCCATACAGGGGGCATGGGTTTTTCCTTTACTTTTTCAAGAATCTTTGGATTTACCTCGCCTGAGCAGTTGAAAATACCTGCAATATCTGCATCAGGCGCGAGGCCTTTGGCATATTCCATTGCATTTTTTGCATGTTCAGATCCAGCAGCAGCGCCGTGAGTTGCAAATAAAAATAACCGTTGCCCACTGCCGATTCCTGGCAGATAATCGGCTGTCTTTGGATCAGGCTTTCCTGCCTGAAGCCAGAAGCCAACAGCAACAAGATCATATCCATCAGGGCCGGGAGCATCATCTATGGAAAATATTTCTTTTTCTCCTGATATTGTCTCATAAACAGCTTCTGCCAGTTTTTTTGTGTTTCCTGTTTGACTTGAATAGATAATCAATGTTTTCATAATAATTCCTCCATTTTTTAAAAAGGTTATTTGCAAAATTTATCATTTAACTGTTTTTCATTAAGCATTGCTTTATTTTTTATAAGTTCAGCCATTATATTTGGGAATGCTTCCATATTGGTATGGGGCAAAAATAAAGCAGATGTAAATTCGTGCATAAAATCATTATTACTGGAAAAATCAATATATGTCATATTATTTGATATATCAGAGGCCTCTTTTCGGTAATCTTCGGAAAGAAGAGCCATATATGCCCCTGCAATTGAGCTGTTTCCCATATATTTGAACTTGCTTCTTTCAATATCCGGCAACAGACCAATGGTTACTGCCTTGTCAATGTCCAGGTATTGTCCGAAACCACCTGTAATAATCACTTGATCCACCATTGAAAAATCCAGTCCAGCCTGGTTCAAAAGAACCGTAAAACCAGCATATACAGCTCCTTTGCTTCTCAAAATATTATCAATATCGGTTTCAGTAAAAATAATATCTCTGTCTACCGATGTTTCATCTGCAAAAACCACAATAAAAGCTGTTTCATCACCTTCCCTGATGTATCGTGGATTGGTGGGATCAATACTGAACTTTCCGTTTTGCTGAATAATACCTTTAAGCAGCATTTCAGAAATAAGGTCAATCATGCCTGAACCACAAATTCCTCGCGGCAAAACATTCCCAACAACACTGATTGCCGGATCAAGTGTTTCAGGATCAATGGAAATTTTCTCAATCGCACCAGTTTCCGCACGCATACCCCATCGAACTCCTCCACCCTCAAACGCGGGACCGGCAGAACAAGATGCCGTCATCATCCACTCCTTATTTCCAAGAACAATTTCTCCATTTGTCCCTATATCAATAAACAAGGTTAAAGGCTCTTTTTTGTGGAGTCCTGTATACAAAATTCCGGACACAATATCTCCTCCCACATAGCTTGCGGGTCCCGGCATGATAAATACAGCGGCAACTGGATTAACATTCAGGTCGATATTTCCGGCCTTTAAAATCGGAAATGCAGAGACCGTCGGGATATAAGGCTCTCTGCGAATATTTCGAGAGTCGATCTGAAGCAGCAGATGCGTCATGGTTGTATTTCCTGAAATCACCACATTATCAATATTATTCCTGTTTTCTCCAACACTGTCAATAGCTTCGTTGATCAATCCGTTAATTGTGGCAAATACCATTTTGCTAAGTTTTTTTACACCGTCTTTTTCAGCACATATAATTCGATTGATAACATCATCACCACATGCAGCCTGACGATTATGGCCGGATGTGGCAGCAAGTATCGAACCATCCGCCATATCCACAAGATACACAACAACAGAAGTCGTGCCCACATCAATGGCTATCCCTAATGAACGATTTTTAGAAGTTCCTGAGACAACACGCATAATTTCACTTGAGCATTTTTTTTGAACGACTGTGGCTGTTATATTAAAATCATCATCCCGCATTGCAGCGGAAAGCTCCTGTATTACGTTTAATCCCGTACTGATGCGACTTGTATCACACCCTTTTTTAACCAGTCCACGGTGCAAACGATCCAGGTCACTGACTGAATCGTCAAGGGTTGGTGGATCAAGTTTTAAAGAGATATTTCTAAGCATGGGGCTTATATTTGTTACCAGGCCCTTAAGCTTTTCAGTTGCTTTTTTTCCCATGCCCGCAACCTTAAGTTTCTTTTCCCTTGTTTCCTCTGGAATGCTGACGATAACTTCACCATGAATAATGGCCTGGCATGCAAGAATATATTTTTTCTCTTTCTCCTTATCAGTCAAAAGCGGTGTTGACTTTGAATCAACATTTCCAGACTCCAGAACCAGTTTGCATTTACCGCAAACGCCCTTTCCATTGCATGAAGCATTAAGTGGAACATCTGCAAGCTGTGCTGCTTCAAGAAGCGTTGCGCCTTCTTTGACTATTGCCTCCTTATTTTCATGATTAAATATAATTTTATACTCTTTTTCTTTTTTTCCGTCTTTTTTTTCGTCTGGAATATTATCAATTTCCTTTCCACCTCTCTTATCCATAAACCAGACAGGACATGATGGCCGAAATTTACAGTGAATTTCAGGGTCAGGACACTTTAAACACTCCTCACACATATAAATATTATGCTTCATACATAGATAGCTGGTTTCCCTGTCAGGATGCTTTACACACTTTCCCATTTCTATATTCTCCCTGGAAATTAATTCAAAAGATTTTTAATCACATCTGCAAGTGTGTTTTCAGGTTGTAAACCAACAAATCGTTGAATCTCCTTTCCATTTTTAAAAATAATCAATGTCGGGATACTCTGAATTCCCAATTTTCCGGCTATTTCTCTATTATTATCAATATTCATTGCAAAAACCTGTGCTTTTCCCTCAAATTGTGTTGCAAGTTTAGCAAGTATTGGTTCCTGTGCTTTACATGGCGCACACCATGGGGCATTGAAATCAATTAATGTTACACCATTTTTAATCGCAGTTTCAAAATCATCGGCAGACATTATTTCATTCATTATTTCTCTCCTTTTTTAATATCTTTTAAAATTTAAATTTGTCTTTTGTCTATCAAGTCTATTAAGACTATCAATAATCATGCCAAAAAGTCCGTCTGGAATTAACGGCCTCTGTCTTATGCTTAACCTATTAAAATTTCTATATAAAATTTATTATCATTCCTAAATGCTTGACAAAACGGTTTTGTGTCACCTATAAACAGTGTGGCGCCACGAACGCTACCATAGCGCTACACGTTGGCTTATATTTAAAAAAGGAATTTTTTATGCCAAACACTTCAAACACAATTTTAAATCAGCATTTTGTTAAATTATTGCTTGAGTCAATTGGTGACGGTGTTTTCACATTAAACCCGGACGGAGAGATAACATCCTGGAATTTATCAATGCAACGAATTTCAGGTTATAAATCACATGAAGTGATCGGTAAAAGCTGTCATATACTGGAATTTAGTCAATGTTTCGGCAAACAATGTCCTGCTGACCTAAAGGAATG
This sequence comes from Desulfobacterales bacterium, assembly GCA_030149585.1. Classification (GTDB taxonomy): domain Bacteria; phylum Desulfobacterota; class Desulfobacteria; order Desulfobacterales; family JASFBJ01; genus JASFBJ01. Next base: position 3,749 of record JASFBJ010000138.1, read on the forward strand.
TGAAATATATAAATACGGCAAAGTTGAACCAACCGAGTGCTTTTTAAAGCATAAAACAGGGCAAATGATTCCTGTAATAAAAAATGCAAGAATTATGAGGGAGAAAGATGAATCCATTATAGGAATTGTCGAAGCTGTAACCGATCTTACGGAGTTAAAAAAAGCCAGGATTAAAATAGAAGAAGCTTCCCGCCAAATGGGCGAGTTTTATAAATTTGGCAATATCATCGGCAAAAGTCATATAATGCAGCAGGTTTTTTCCGCTATTAATGCTGCTTCTTTAAGCGAGGCAAATGTCTTTATTCAAGGCGAGAGTGGTACGGGAAAAGAGCTTGTAGCCGGCGCTATACATTTTAACAGCCAACGAAAAAACAACCCGTTAATAACAGTTAATTGCAGCGCACTTTCAGAATCTTTACTGGAAAGCGAATTATTCGGGCATATAAAAGGAGCATTTACAGGAGCTCTGCAAAATCGGGCAGGACGATTTGAAAAAGCAGATAAAGGCACTTTGTTTCTGGATGAAATCGGCGAAATTAGTCCATTAATACAGGTCAAATTACTTCGAGTAATCCAGGAACGAGAAATTGAAAGGGTAGGTGAATCCAAAAAACGAAAAATAGATATTCGGATTATTACAGCCAGCAATAAAGACCTTTATGAATTGGTAAAAGCAGGCCGGTTTCGTGAAGACCTGTATTATCGTTTAAAGGTTTTCCCTGTGTTTTTGCCACCGCTTAGAGAACGTAAAAAAGACATACCAATACTTTCAAATCACTTCATTGATATTTTTAACAAAAAAACAGGAAAAAAGATTCAAAATATTTCTCAAGAAGCCATGCGTATTTTTTTGGATTACAGGTGGCCGGGGAATGTTCGTGAACTTGAAAATGCAATTGAACATGCATTTGTTCTTTGCGAAAATAAAAAAATTGATCTATTTGACCTTCCTGTAGAAATTCGTCAATTTGGTTATAATGTGCATTCAAATAAAATTTATCCAATAAATTCTTCACAAGAAAAAAAAAGAATAAAAGCAAAGTTATCAAAAGAAATGTTGATAAATATACTTGCTGAGTGCGACTGGAATAAAGCCGAGGTTGCCAGGCGTGTCGGCTGGAGCAGAGCTGCCATATGGAAATATATGAAAAAATGGGATATCTCGAATAATCAATAAAGATTGAAAATAATTGTCGAGGTCACAAGCCAAACGCTTTATGCCGTCCCAATGAGAAATGAAAAATTATGAGATATTTAACTGCGATTCTATTCATTTCTATACTATTTTACGGCTGCAATTTTTCTGCTTCCGATAAAAGTGATGAGTATCTTTGTGTAACGGTACTGGCAGAAAAATCTGCTACAGCAGATGGTGGTGAAGAAATAGAATACCAGCTGCTCCGGCTTATCTGTGAAGATAAAGCACCTTCTTATGCTTTATGGATTCCCCCGTCAGAGCCCTCTTCAGCCGCTATTCTGATAGCAGTGCCATACAGATGTAAGACTGGACAGGAGAAGATGTGGATATAGAGTATGCTCTTACTGCAACTACTGTTGATACGGATGAACTTGCAACAGAGTCTTCGACATATTTTAGAATGCATGAAATGGGTGTACTGTACGTTTTTGGACGGTTTTATGCAGAAGGAAATATTCAAAACGATGTTGATGATATGACGGCTGGTTTGAAGTTTTTTGAAAGGGAAAATTTAGTTGATAACGACAGGATTGCTGTTTACGGCAGCTCCCGGGGAGGTTTTGAGGCCTTATACGGGGCTGCACATGCTCCAATAGACGCTGTGCCGGTTGCTGGTGTGGCTATTTATCCTTTGAGCAATTTCGAAGAATGGGCAAACTATGTTAATAATTTTCCTAATCTTATATCAGACCAGGATAAGGTGAATGAATGGACAGATTTCTCTCTTCCTTATCAAGACAGGGTATTTAACACTACAGGTGGAGCTCCAGGCAATCAGGGAGCTGATTATTCTGATTGGAATACTCAAGGGCTTATAGCTAAGCTTGAAACCCCTTTTCTGGTTATACACGAAATGTGGGATACCCTTGTTCCTTTTGGCATGTCTGAAAAACTTGTTAATGAGTCCAGCGGAAATGTTGAACCAGTCTGGTTTTTTCATGAAGACCCGCTTGACTATGACACTCATGATTTATCTCATGGTGAAATAAGCGATGTTTATTATACATTTGCATTTGTCTATATACTTACGAAAACAATCTTGCCATCGCAGAATATTACAGCTCTATTTAATCCTGATGATTTTCATGCTTTTATGCAGTATATACATAAATTCCAGGATGATGGGTATGATATGAAATGGATTGTACCACGTCTGCTTGAATTAACAGATGACAGAATTATTATGTATAATACTCTTACAGGTAATATGTCCACTGGTAAAGCGCTTATAGTGCAGGAGATAAATACTGTATGGGGTCTTAATATTAATGAAGATGATATAGCTGGTCTGTTCGCAGAAGGAAATTTACCGGATTAGAACGAGGGCATACGGTTTTTACCCTCTTTATAATGCCTGGTATTGACATTCATGCTGTCATAGGTACGGAAAATCAATTTTTCTTTTTCACGGCGTTTTTCAGGCAAAGGGAGAAATGAAAAGGTTTTCATTTTTTTTAGGGCTTCAGCTTTTGAAGGAAGTTTGTCAAGACCTGTTTCAATTTGACGGCCGCTTATCGTATCCAGCAAAATAGCGGTTTTCCCATCTGAAACCGCAGCCATGGGAATTTGATACTCTTCCAGAAGCCTGGCTGCAGCAATAATTTCCCTTTCTCTGGAGCCTAATGATCCAGCCGCGCATTTAATGAGCAAAAATCGTTTTCCAGCCAGACTGACTGCCAAATCAATTCGTGAATGATACGCCTTTTCACCAATATTAAATGAAATCGGCACGTCTACTAAGATATCTGTTTTTAAAAATCCTTTGCAATCCACCAAAAAGCGTTCAACAGCCTGGCGGTTAAGCTCGGCACCGCTGTTAAAAAGCTTATGCCCGCTAATATAATCAATTAGTTCATCAGGATTATCATGCATGGTGTCTTGCTGTGAATTCATCAGGCTACATTGCCTTTAGTTGGATATTGTTTTTTATATATCCGTCGATATTTGATTACTTTCCGGATATATATGCGGGTGGCTGGAAAAGGAGGAACCCCTTTATATTGCAATACATTGCGGCTTCCGGCATTATAAGCAGCCAGAGCCAGATTAATATTGCCGTTATAGCGGTCAAGAAGCTTTTTAAAATATTTAACACCGCCTTTAATATTATGTTCAGGGTTAAAAGGATCTTTAACTCCAAGGGATCTGGCGGTTCTCGGCATCAGTTGCATCAGGCCCTTTGCGCCCCGTTTGGATACAGCCCTTGGGTTATTGCCGGATTCCGCCATGATGATGGCCTGGATCAGGGCAGGGTCCACATTATGTTCTTTTGCAACCGTTATAATGATTTTATGAAAGGGAGGGCTGTCTTTTTGCGAAACCACCTCTTTTTTCTGAATTTTTTTATTATTATGAGCGATCAGCGGCAGTGGGTGGGTGGAATAAATTTTTAATGCTTCTAAAAATAATGGTTGAGCGGGTTTAAATTCAAATAATAACATTTTACTGGTATATAGGGAAGGGCAAGGCTGACTGACGGTCGGGGCAGGTATTAATAAAAATAAAAGCAGCAAACCTGATAAAAATAGCCGATTATTTCTATAAAATATATGAATTATTTTCACGATTTTTTTCATTATTATTTTTCCTTTAAATTAGTTGGCCATAAATTAAAATTCAGTTTATATAGCTACAGGTAGCAAAGGAGATGCCAATATTTGCATTATAGACTAAAGGTAGATATAACAGCAGGTTATCCTCTTTTGCTTTGATGGTTATAGCACTTTTTTTTCTCATTTATTATGTATTTTTTTTCACAATGGGTAATAAATCTCACAAAAATTTGGTAATTATTATTGCCATCAACCGCGAAAAATTATTATATAACGCAACTTGAATATTTAAAATTTATTAATCCATTTATAAGGATATTCCATGAATTATAGTAAAGCTGCTTTTAAATCCGGTTTTGTGGCCATAATCGGCGCTCCTAATGCAGGTAAATCAACACTTTTAAACCAGATGCTGGGCCAGAAAATTTCGATTACCTCAAATCGTCCCCAAACTACACGTAACCGTATTTTGGGTATTGTGCAACGACCTGTGTGTCAAATTATTTTACTGGACACTCCAGGCATCCATAAAGCTAAACACATGTTAAATATCAGGATTGTTGAAGCTGCCCTGGCTACCATAGCTGATGTTGATTTAATTCTTATTGTAGCAGATACTGCCTTTCCAAATCAAGAGGCAGAACAAATTTTAATAAAATCTCTCCAGAATCATACCAAACCTTTGATGCTTGCCCTTAATAAGATAGATTTGATAAAAAATATTGACCTTTTGGGGCATATTGAAAAATGGTCCAAGGCTTGTAATTTTGAATCAATCATACCGATTTCAGCCAAAAACGGCAGCCAGGTAGAAGATCTTTTAGCTGCCATGGAAAAATATTTACCGGTTGGACCGCCTCTTTATCCAAAAGACAGTTTGACTGATTTGCCGGAGCGATTTATTGTGGCGGAAATGATCAGGGAAAAGGTTTTTCGTCTGACTGGTCAGGAAATTCCTTATGCTGTCGCTGTAACAATTGATTCTTTTAAGGAAAACAAGGGCGGAATGGTTTCAATTTATGCCTCAATTCATGTAGAGCGGGATTCGCAAAAAGGAATTATCATTGGAAAAAAGGGGAGCAAGTTAAAACAGATTGGTGAGGCTGCCCGTAAAGATATCGAGCGAATGCTGGGTACCAGGGTGTTTTTAAAATTATTTGTCAGGGTTCAGAAGAACTGGAGTAAAGATACCAGAGCCCTGAGAAATTTTGGCTATTAAATTCAAAGTTTTTTTATTCAAAAAGGTTTACGCTGAATAGAGGAGTTTTAAAATGATAATAGACGTTCATACTCACACTTTTCCCAAAGCTATCCGTGAAAACAGAGAAAAATATTTTCAAGGGGAACCGGCGTTTAAAATTTTATATGAATCCCCTCACTCCAAACTGGTGAGTGCCTCAAAGATTGTCTCGGTCATGGATCAAGAGAATGTAGATATCTCGGTTATTTTTGGTTTCCCCTGGAAAAATCCAAAAACCTTTAAAATGCAAAATGATTATATTTTGGAATCAGTGGCCAAATACCCGGATAGATTAATCGGGTTTGGCTGTTTTGACCCATTTGCACCGGGCGCATCCATAGAGGCAAAACGTTGTTTGGACGCCGGCCTGGCAGGTATTGGCGAACTTGCATTTTATGAATCCGGCATTGACGAGTCATGCCTTGTACAATTAGCTCCTATCATGGCTATATGTGAAAATCAGGATAAAATAGTGATGATTCACACAAATGAACCAGTGGGGCATCAATACCCTGGTAAAACGCCCAATACTTTGTCCCAGATTTACAAAATGATAAAAAAGTTTCCAGATAATAAGATAATTCTGGCCCACTGGGGAGGTGGTATTTTCTTTTATAGTCTTTTAAAAAAAGAGGTTCAAGAGAGCCTGAAAAATATCTATTTTGATACAGCCGCAACTCCCTTTCTCTATAAGCCGTAAATTTACAAGATTGCAGCCCAAATT
>JASFBJ010000139.1 GCA_030149585.1 Desulfobacterales bacterium
GTCTGGCAGCACTTTTTTGAGCTTTTTCATCAGCAGCTTTTTTTTCGGAAATATCGCGTACTATCACAAGCAGGCCGATTAGATTGCCATTTTCATCATCAAGTTTTGAAGCACTTAAACAAGCAGGGAAAATAGAGTTGTTTTTTTTCTTGAAATTGATTTCAGCGTCAAAGACCCTGCCTTTAAATATTGTGTTTATAATTTCATCTGCAAGGCTGGTTGATTCATTATCTGCCGCAAACATTTTTGAAAAATGAATTTTATCGACAATCTCTTTTTTGCTGTATCCTGTAATTAATTCCGCGCCTTTATTCCATGACATAATTTTGCCGTTAAGATCGCAGGTGCAGATATAAAAAGTAGTTGCAGCTTTGAATATGGCGTGGTTGAACATATCTGCCCTGTTTTTACTACGCCTTAACTGCTGTTTTTTTAATGCACGTTCCACAACAATTTCAAATAGATCTATGTCAACCGGTTTTAAAAGGATATCAGTTGCACCAAGTTTCATAAGATTTACAGCATCTTCAAGCGTGCCATGGCTTGTGATAATAATAACGTCAATATCCGGGTCAATGGCCTTTAACTCTTTTAATACAGCTTCGCCGCTCATTTCAGGCATTTTCAGGTCGGAAAAAACCAGATCCGGTCTTTCTTCAAGAAAGGTCTCAATACCCTCTGAACCATTTGCCGCAGTAAATACCTGGAAATCAGCCATTTCCAGATATTTTTTCATGGTTTTTCTGATTTTTGGTTCATCATCAATAATAAGTATTTTTTTCATTTGGAAATATTTTGAGTACACGATTAGGTAAAAGTTAATTTTTATTTTTCTATATTGCATCTTGCATTTTCTATACCAGACGGCATAATGATTAAAATATAAGTAAATACAGTTAATTAAAAATAAATTTAAAAAATTACCGATATGAACCAATAGAGGGTTGAGCAAGAATTTGACGAATTAGCAAAAAAATGACGCAAACAAAAGGGTCAGGGTTCTGGTATTTTAAAATTATTTGTCTTGACAATGTTGCCCAAAAGATTACAATATCTGATTTTTATTAATTTTATTAACAAAATAGTTCAGAAATGGTTAATTAGATATAGTATTTTCGGGAACTTTTTCGCGCGCATGGTGTGTACACAAGGTTTCAGGCAATAAACTGTTTTAACCGAATAAATGCCACGCAACATTATATTTATGACCGTTTATGATTTAGCAGGAAAAAGGAGGAGAAATATGTACGCTGTTGTTGCTACCGGCGGAAAACAATACAGGGTTCAAAAAGGCGATGTTCTGCGAGTTGAAAAACTTGCCGGAGAGGTCGGCAGTGAGATCGCATTTGATAAAGTTTTGCTGTTTTCCGATGGAGAAGAATTTAAGGTTGGTCAGCCTGAACTTGATGGAGTGCTGGTTAAAGGCCATATAATGGAGCAGGGCAAAAGCAAAAAAATAATAGTTTTTAAATATAAACGACGTAAAGGATATCGTCGCAAACAAGGACATCGGCAACAATATACCATGATTAAAATAGATAATATTCAGGTGTAGGTTTCCTGTACCCAATTATTCAACTGCTGAAATTATGTTGAAAAATAAAAAAGGACAGTCATAATGGCACATAAAAAAGCGGGCGGCAGCTCAAAAAATGGTCGGGACAGTAACGGACAACGCAGAGGTGTAAAATGCTACGGAGGCCAGCCTGTAAGATCCGGCACTATAATTATACGGCAATTGGGAACAAAAATTCATCCCGGCAATAATGTAGGTATGGGAAAGGATTATACTCTTTTTGCCAAGGTTGACGGGGTTGTAACCTTTGAAAGAATGGGGCGGGCGCGTAAAAAAGTGAGCGTTTATGCTCAGTGAAATTCATTGATGAGGCCATGATTATTGTTCACGCCGGAGATGGTGGGGCAGGTTGCGTCAGTTTCAGGCGTGAAAGATTTATCCCCATGGGTGGGCCAAATGGAGGGGACGGAGGCAAGGGAGGCGATGTCATCTTTCGAACCACATCTTCCAAACGAACCCTTGGTCATCTTCGCTATAAAAAGCATTTCAACGCGTCAAACGGAACCCCAGGTAAGGGCAGTCAAAAGACCGGGAAAAAGGGTGCTGATTTAATTATTGAACTGCCTCCCGGCACCATGATCACCGATACTGAAACCAAAGAGCTCCTCAATGATTTCACAACTATTGATGATTCATATATAATCGCCGGAGGGGGGCGCGGGGGACAGGGAAATCAACGTTTCAAAACCTCCACGAACCGATCCCCAAAATTTGCTCAGCCTGGAGAACCCGGCCAGACCCTTTCCCTTCACCTTGAACTCAAGCTGCTTGCCGATGTCGGCATTATAGGATTACCCAATGCCGGCAAATCAACCCTGATCAGTGCTCTTTCAGCAGCCCGGCCCAAAATTGCCGATTATCCTTTTACTACCCTGGTTCCTAGTCTGGGAGTGGTACACACCGGCTGGGGAGAGCCTTTTATCATGGCTGATATTCCAGGCTTGATACTTGGTGCACATAAGGGCACTGGCCTTGGCATTCAGTTTTTGCGTCATATTGAAAGGACTCGCATTCTCATTCATTTAATTGATGCTGCTGCTTTAGATATTGAAAATCCGCTAAAAGATTATGAAATCATTAATCAGGAACTGGCTTCATACAGTTCGGAACTTGCCGAAAAACCTCAACTGATAGTTCTTAACAAAATTGATCTGGAACCGGCTTTAACTCTAACAGAATCATTTAAAGCTGCTTTGCCGGAAAAAACTCTTTTTTTAATTTCAGCGGCCGAGTCAACTGGTTTGAATGCTTTAAAATCAGCTATTATCAAATCGCTGGATAGTTTAAATGACCCTTCCCAATAATTCAGATTTAAAACATTTGCAAAGAGTCGTGGTTAAGGTGGGCAGCAATGTCCTGACATCTTCCAATGGCCTTAATATCAAAATCGTCAATTCAATCAGCCAACAGATTTGCCGATTATTTGAAAAAGGTTTGCAAGTGATTCTGGTTTCTTCCGGAGCCATGGCAGTCGGCCTGAAAAAGGTGGGTCTATCCCAAAGGCCGGATCTGATTGCAAGCCGGCAGGCGGTTGCGGCAGTTGGTCAGGCAGGATTAATCAATGAGTATGAAAAAAGTTTTGGGCGTTATAATATTAAGGTTGCCCAGATATTATTGACAAGTGAGGACCTTGATAATCGGGAAAGATATTTAAACGCGCGTAATACGCTCAATACTCTTTTGTCATGGCAAATTATTCCGATTATCAATGAAAACGACACTGTTATGACCGAAGAGATCAAGCTGGGGGATAATGATAACCTTGCCGCCATGATTACCCTGTTAATGGATGCCGGTCTTTTAATAAATTTGACGGATATTGATGGTTTATATAATAAAGATCCACGGGCATATCCAGATGCAAAGCTGATTTCCAGGGTGGCTGTTGTTGATAATCATATTGAGCAATGTGCCTGTAAAATCCCAGGACCACTCGGCACAGGCGGTATGCTAAGCAAAATTAAGGCGGCCCAAAAGGTTACAGAGGCTGGTATTCCGATGATTATTGCCAGTGGCGCCAGGGAAAATATTCTTGAAAAGATTATATTTCCGCAACAGCAAAAGCCGGGCACTTATTTTACACCCAGAAAAGAAAAGCTGGCCAGCCGCAAATGCTGGATTGCCTATACTTTAAAACAAAAAGGCGAATTGATTATCGACAAAGGTGCTGCCGACGCTCTTTTAAAACATGGGAAAAGCTTGCTTCCCAGCGGAATTATTGAAATTTGCGGTGATTTTGGAGTAGGTGCACCAGTAGCTATGAAAGAGTGCAACGCAAGTATTTTGGGTGTAGGACTTGTCAACTACAGTGCCGATGAAATAAGAAAGATCAGGGGCTTAAAATCCAGTCAAATTAAAAAGCGGCTGGGTGAAAGGCCCTATGATGAAGTTATACATCGGGATAATATGGTAATTACAGCAAATAAAAGATTAAATTAATCAAAAAGAAGGAGAAGTTTAAAATGTCGCTGGAATCCATTATTATAAAAATAGCTAAAGAAGCCAGGGACGCTGCAACGAAAATTGCTGATTGTTCAGCCATTAAAAAAAATCAGGTTTTGCTTGCAATCGCGGCCGGACTGAAGCAGCAGGCCGGCTTTATACAGACGGAAAATATAAAGGATTTGACGGCTGCCCGCAAAAAAGGACTTTCAGCCGCCATGATTGAGCGTTTAACCATTAAAGATGAAACCATTTTATCAATGACCCAGGGTTTAAAAGAGGTGGCTCTTTTGCCTGATCCAGTGGGTGCCATGAAAAACACTGTGATTAGACCTAATGGATTGCAGGTTGCTCGCATGCGAATCCCTTTGGGAGTAATTGGTATCATCTATGAATCCAGGCCTAATGTTACTGTTGATGCAGCTGGTTTATGTTTAAAAGCTGGTAATGCCGTAATATTGCGCGGTGGTTCAGAGGCCTTTCATTCCAATCAGGCTTTGGCTGCTATTATCAGTCAGGCCTTGGAGGAAGCGGATTTACCGGCAGCAGTGGTTCAGGTTCTTCCTGCCAGAGATCGAGAAGCTGTTAATATAATGCTGAAACAGGATGACAGCATTGATCTTATCATTCCAAGAGGCGGTGAAGGCCTGATCCGATTTGTTGCAGAAAATTCCAGAATTCCGGTACTTAAGCATTATAAGGGAGTCTGCCATGTTTACGTGGATCAGGGGGCGGATCTGAAAATGGCTGAAAAAATCTGTTTTAATGCCAAAGTTCAACGGCCGGGAGTTTGCAATGCCATGGAAACTTTATTGGTTCATAAGGATTCAGCTGATCTGTTTTTGCCGTCTATGGCAGAGCAATTGATTAAGGCGGGTGTGGAAATCAGGGGCTGCCCCATAACCTGTAAAATTATACCTCAGGCTAAAGAAGCTGTAGAGCAGGACTGGCCGGCTGAATATTTAGACCTGATCTTAGCTGTAAGGGTGGTAACTGATTTTAATCAGGCACTTGAACACATCAGTCGATATAGCTCTTCCCATACTGAAGTGATTATAACTGAAAATTATAAAAGAGCTCGGGGATTTGTACGGCAGGTGGATTCCTCGGTTGTGCTGGTAAATGCCTCCACCCGTTTTAACGATGGGGGTCAGCTGGGTCTGGGAGCCGAGATCGGAATCAGTACCTCCAAGCTGCATGCCTTTGGCCCAATGGGATTAGAAGAGTTGACCACTACCAAATTCGTTGTATTTGGTGATGGTCAGATAAGAGAATAGTGCCTGCTAATTTTTTTTATTTTATTTGAAAAAGCGAGTGTTTTGTGAAAAAGGTAGGATTATTTGGTGGAACTTTTAACCCGATTCATAACGGACACCTTAATCTGGCTAAAAATGTACAGGAATGCTTTAAGCTGGATTTGATCTATTTTATTCCAGCGGCCCTGCCACCTCATAAAAACAGCGCGAACCTGACGGATTTTCAAAACCGTTTTGAGATGATTTGCCTGGCAATCTCAAAATTCAATGGATTCAGGATATCAGATGTTGAAATGGCTCGTCCTGGAATCTCTTACACTATCGACACTGTTCGCTATTTTAAAAGCACTTTTCCTGAAAATTACCAGTTTTTTCTTTTGATGGGTCTTGATGCTGTTTTTGAGATTAATACCTGGAAATCTTTTCAGGATCTTTTAAAATTGATTCCATTTATAGTTATGATTCGACCCGGAACAGATATTGATGGAACAGATATTAAAAAAAGACCTTTTAGCTGGGCAAAGCTAACCGATTATTTAAAAACTAATATATCGGATGGATATAATTTTTCAGAAAAAACATTTTGTTATCATCATAAAAACAGACCATCAATTTTTACCTGTAATATAAGTCCGCAAAACATCTCTTCAAGCAATATTCGCGAACTTATCAGAAAAAAAAAAGCATTCCAGCATTTATTGCCAAAAAAAGTTGCAGATTATATTAAGGCAAAAGGACTTTATCTATGACTCAAAAACAACTTGACCCTGATCCCTCCTGGAATATCTATATTAAAGCAGCTTTGGAAAAAAAAGTCATTGCCCCGGTAATTCTGGATTTACGGGGGTTGACCTCTATTGCCGATATTTTTATCGTCCTAAGCGGACGGTCAAACCGGCAGGTAATGGCAATAGCCGAACATATCAAGCAGGATCTCAAAAAACAGGGGCATGTGCCTTTAAATATAGAAGGTAAGCAGGAAGGCCTGTGGATTCTGCTTGACTACGGGCATGTGGTGATTCATGTTTTTTATGACACCCTGCGCAGCTTTTATGATTTAGAAGGCTTATGGTGCGATGCTAAAAGGGTTAAAACCAAAAATCTCCTGGAATATGAAAAAAAGCTTAAAGAGGAATTAATCCCATGAAAAAAACAAGACCCTGTACTCTGATAATTTTAGATGGATGGGGAATTGCTCCCCAATCCAAAGGCAATGCAGTTAAACTTGCCAAAACACCTTATCTTGACACTCTTTTTGCCGACTACCCTCATACACAGCTTTTATGTTCCGGCAAAGAGGTGGGATTACCGCCGGGAACCATGGGCAACTCTGAAGTGGGGCATCTTAATATTGGCGCAGGCCGAATTGTTTATCAGGATCTTTTACGTATTGACAGGGCCATAGCAGATGGCTCTTTTTATGAAAATAAAGTATTAAATACAATCATAAATAAGGTAAAAGCCCATAGCAGCGCCCTGCATCTTATTGGCCTTTTATCTGATGGCGGAGTTCATAGTCAGTTTAGTCATCTAATGGCTCTTTTGGAACTGGCAAAAAAAAAAGGCTTAAGCAATGTTTATATTCACGTGATTTTAGATGGCCGGGATACGCCCCCTGACTCCGGTATTATATATATTAAGAAACTTCAAAAACATTTATCTAAAATAGGCATTGGTAAAATTGCCACGGTTTGCGGTCGCTATTATGCCATGGATCGGGATAATCGCTGGGATCGAATTAGCCAGGCCTTTGATCTTTACACTAAAGGAAAAGGCAGGCAAGGGCTGGATCCAGTAAAAGCAGTTGAAAAATCATATCAAAATAAAGAGTTTGATGAGTTTGTTCGGCCGATTATTATTAATTCATCTGGAATATTAAAAGATAATGATGGGGTCATTTTTTTCAATTTTCGTTCTGACCGGGCCAGAGAGATTACCAGAGCTTTGACCGACCCGCTATTTGAAGATTTTGATCGGGATTATCTGCCTGATTTATGCGAATATGTTTGCATGACCCTTTATTCTGAAAATTTTTCTCTGCCCATTGTTTTTTCCCGGAATCATTTAGAAAATATTTTAGGCCAGGTTGTCAGCGACCATGGTTTAAAACAGCTAAGGATTGCGGAAACAGAAAAATATGCCCATGTCACATATTTTTTTAATGGCGGGGAAGAAAAATCTTTTAAACAGGAAGATCGCTGTCTTATCCCCTCTCCCAAAGAAGTAGCCACATATGATTTAAAACCGGAGATGAGCGCCTTGCTGCTGGTTAAAGAATTGCAAAAGCGTCTTAAAACAACAGACTATGATATGATTATTGTGAATTTTGCGAATATGGATATGGTGGGCCATACCGGCAAGCTTTCTGCCGCTATTAAGGCCTGCGAGACAGTAGATAAATGCCTTTCCATAATTATCCCGGAATTACAAGCCAAAAAAGGCTCTGTGCTGATTACAGCCGACCATGGAAACGCTGAATGCATGGAAGATGAGAACGGCAAACCTTTTACTGCGCACACTACTAATCCAGTACCCCTGCTGCTGATTGATGAAAGTCTTAAAAACCGCTCATTAATTTCCGGAAAGCTGGGAGATATTGCGCCAACCATGCTGGATTTAATGAGCATTCCCAAACCAAAACAAATGACAGGGCAATCTTTATTATCTGACTTAGGCTAAGGACTAAATGCAATACTCTGGTGCTATAGATCGTCACATAAATAATTTCACTGCGTTATCGGTCGGAGATATACTATTAGTATTATCTCCTTTCTCTGGCCTTGTGAAATTTATTATGTTATAATCTATATATACTAAAAAAAGGGGGAGTTAAACTGATGAATAATAAGAGGATTAACGAAGCAATTATTCTGGGGGCTTTTTTTTGTATTGGCTTAGTGGTGTTTGGATATCTTTTGGCCGGCAGCATTATGAAAATCAAGGCTCTTGATAGAACCGTTACGGTGAAAGGCCTGTCAGAACGGGACGTTACCGCCGATATTGCGATCTGGCCTTTAAAATTTACTGAAACTGAAAATGATTTAAGCATTTTATATGCTGAAATCGAACGAAAATCCGCTTTGATATATGATTTTCTAAAGAGTAATGGTTTCAGCGATGATGAGATTTCCAAGTCAGCCCCGGCTATTTTAGACAGGCAGGCCCAAGGGTATGTCGATTCCACTAAAATTAAATTCAGGTATTCAGCCTGCTCTACCCTGACTGTTTATACGAAGAAAGTTGAAGCCGTCAGAAGCGCAATGAAAAAAATAATGACGCTTGGCAAGCAGGGAATTGCCATTGCCGGTCAGGATTACCAGACAAAAACAGAATTTCTTTTTACCGGACTAAATCAGATTAAACCCCAGATGGTGCAAGAGGCAACAAAAAATGCCAGACAAATTGCTCAAAAATTCGCTAAAGATTCTGAAAGCAAAATAGGGAAGCTAAAACATGCAAGACAGGGGCAATTTTCCATAAAAAATCGTGACAGCAACACTCCTTATATCAAAAAAGTCAGAGTGGTTTCAACTCTGATCTATTATCTTTCCGATTGATTGATTTTAATCAGTATATTTTCTTAAAAAATCAGGACCTAACTGAGTTGGGGAGCTAATACCCTTAACTTTACAGTTCTTACCGAACTCCATCGGTTAGAAAAAAGGTTTTATACCTCAATTTCGGTGCGCTCCATAGCGCATTTGAGCTTTTACGATTAATGGTTCCTCATTGTATTTTCCTTTCATCCGGTATCCCCGGTGATCTCAGAGGGGAACAACTCAGGATTCGACGCAATGTGCTCGTCAATGCATTTTCGAAAATCAGCAGGGTTTCGCCTGTTGTTATGAGCGATATTACAAGCGGATATAATATTGCAAAAAATATTTACTTTGAGCCGGAGTTTAATGATCTGTGCGGGTTTAAGGGAACTTCCAAAAAATAATCTACCCATCCTGCTTGCCCTTTTGCCCGTCTTCTACGTTGTAATAGCAGGCACATAGCTCGCTATGCACCTGCCATCACGCCTTGAAGACGAACAAAAGTTCTGCACGATATGGGTATATTATTTTCTTCCAGTTCCCCAAGCAAAATGAAACAGATGAACAAATTTATAATCCAACTCTTTGTTTATATTTTTTAGAGCAATTTGAAAAATCAT